>DHLV01000267.1 GCA_002405445.1 Flammeovirgaceae bacterium UBA4659
GCACGATTCAACAGAATACGGAGCGCATCAACGGCCTCGCCAAGGAAAAAGGTATTGAGGTGATAACAATTAAGAAAGCAGCCATTGTGAATTAAAAACTATTTGGTAGGCAGGGATTTCTAAATCTATAAATTATGGGTTTGACATCACAGATATCGAACAGCCAAGAAGGTCTCTATTTTCAATGTCGGAAAAACGGCAAAACGAATCTTATCTCCTATTGACTTGTATTTTGGGATTGCAAATTCCGAACAGTTTGGTTCAACATTTCTTAGTTGTCTTTTCTTGCCAATGAAGGAAGACCAAATCCCAGATAAAATGAAACATCGAAGTAGGAGTAGCGAGCGGGTTCGACTAATGTTCGAAGCCCCACTACTGCATTAGACTGATTCCCCGAAAACAATAAATGCCAATCAAAAATAAGCCCACCTTTTAATGTATTGCCTTCAGCAATTGAGGGAGTCGGTACAATGTCTGATATAACCGACCGACCAGTTACGTAAGCCAAATTCCCACCGATTCCAAAGTTAACCGCTAGATTTTCATTCACTTCCCATGAAAGTGGCACGATTAAACCAAGCTCCCAAAAACGACTCCTCACCGCAACTAATTGATTAAATTCAGTCTTAAACAGCCCTGTACGGGCGCCAAAAGTAGCCTCAGCACGGAGGTAGTGAAATGCTAAATTAGATTTACCGGATTTGTTTATATTAAAATAATGATAAACTCCAGCTCCAGCAGAAATATAACTTGCTGGAAATGTCTGAGTCACATTATTTTCGATACTATTACTCAAACCAATTTTCAGAGATAACCCAGATAATTTTTTGTTAAAATCAAACTGACCATAAAGAGGAGCAGTAAAACTATGGATGAGGATTGCAAAAATATACTTCATAGAAATCGCTATTCTTGCGCACTAACTAATCCGAGGGTACCACCTAAAATTGCGCCCTCACGGACATATGGACCTATGCAATTCCAATCACAACTAGCCTGATAACCAGCTTGGAAAACACAGCAAGAAATAAGCCCCACGATTCCTCCTGCAACGGCACCCACAGCAGCAGCAGCAGCGGCTACTACGATTATAACTACAGCCACTACTTTTTTGCAGATTGTGTTTGACTCTTTTCCTGACAAGGGCGGAAGACGCGATATTTGATCTTGAAAGTTATATGCCAATATACTGTTTACAGATAGAACTAAGTTCTTGTCATTTTGCGCTATACCCGAACCAAATACTTCACTTTCAATTGTTGCGTTGATGGAACTCGCTTCTCGCGCATCTGAAGCCTTTGCGATGCTGGTAGCCGTGATCTTCAGCAACTGCGCTTGGATGTTTGTCAATTTTTTTTCATCGTAGGCATCTTCTACCATTTCCTTTATTCCATCGATGTTTCGAGAGTATTTTGTAAGATTATCGTTAATTGGAATCAATCTCGCGGGGTCATAAGACTGACCGTTTCCCTCGAAATAAGTATCAATATATTCTTTAGCAAAATCAAATTCTGCTGCATCATCAAAACCCCATGAGTCTTTTGTGTTGCTGGCGAAAGTGAAAAAACTTGCATAAGCTGTTCTGCTTTGCGGAAAACTTTTTCCTTTCACTTTTCTCGCTTGTGTCGCAGCATTAAATCCTTTCCTGAATATTTCAACTTCTTTTCCTAAATCATCAAAAGGATTCGCGACTCTTCTTGTAACGTAATCTTTATTCTTTAGCCGTTCATTAATTCGACTCATTAAGAGGTTCTCAGGGTTTCTTAAAATCGTTGTTTGTACATTTGAAAGACACCGCTGTCAAAACCATCAAAATTGTAACAGCAAAGGATTTTTGGGATTTCATATTGAGCATGATTTTTTGTCTTTATGAAGTTGTATATTTCATTTCACTTTTCAAAGTTTTTGCCAACTCGGCATTGAGAAGCTAATTTGCGAATCAAAGACACGTATGACATAATCTGCGGTCATCTATTTCTCAACTGCTCCATCGCCTCTGCAAAATTCTCTTTAATGCTTTTCCCTTCGCGGTGATGTCCGTTTTTTACCACCCATTTGCCATTCACGAGCGTGCCCAAGTTCCGATTCGAATCACCTGTAAACACAATGGCGGCAAGTCGGTTTTTTTCAGAGGTAGCTTGTAGCAAATGCGATTGTGAATTGTAAACCACTGCATCCAACGGCATACCAACTTCAAAATGGTTATTAGCGTGGATACCCATGGCCATTCGGCCGCGCGCAATTTCTTCGTTTACCATGTAAGTGGCTGCATCACCTTCAAATGTATTGCGTTGGTGCGTTACCAATCTTTGTCGGTAGTCGATCATACGAAATTCTTCCAATGGGTTGATGCCAATATGGCTGTCCGTGCCAATGCACCAATGTCCGGCCAACTTCACATACTCTTTCATCCGGAAAATGCCATCGCCCAAGTTCCCCTCGGTAGACGGGCACAGTACCACGCTGACTTGATATCAAACGGGCGATGCGAAGAAAATAAAACGACATCTAAGAAACGCTTGGTGCGAG
>DHLV01000243.1:0-7762 GCA_002405445.1 Flammeovirgaceae bacterium UBA4659
TGAGAAAACTATTCATATGTTTCTTATCCGTTTGGTTGGGCCTATGGGTTAGCTACCCTTAAGTGATGACATATCTGAAAAGGTTCGTGTTTTGATAAAAGTGATCAGCAAATTTGAGGTGATGTAAAGGATTATTTTGCGGAAGGGAATGGCAAACAAAACTTTGCCGAAAAGTGGCAACGGCCTTGCCGTGAACAAGTGAATATTACCTGCCCCGTAATAACTTAACCCATGTTGTTCTGCCAATAATCGCATGGCGTGTTTGGTATAAAACGCTATATGTTGACCGTGAGCAAATCCATAGTACCACCAGTCATTTATTTTTGGCGGGGGCGAAGGGATTATTTCCGTTGAGATTAACAGGTTATCCGCTTTCGCAAGTATTTTTTTTAGCTCCTCCTTCGGATTATCAAAATGTTCAAAGCTTTCGAAACTTGTAGCAAGCGTGAATCGCTCATTTTCTTTGGCTTCAAAACCCCGCGCCAGTAAATTAGGGGTAAACGGGTCGCTCCAATAAAAATCAAAGCCGACATCTCTCATCAATCTCGTAAACAAGCCATAACCGCCCGCGTAGTCGACATACCGCTTTTTCGTTCCAAAAAACAAAAATAAGATTGTGGTTGCAATCCTGGATAGCCGCAAGTTTCTCACAGCAATACCAGTGTCGGAAAGATTCATTGAACTTTCATAGGCTTCCTTCAGCCAATAAACTGATTCCGTTTGCACAAACCCGCAATTGCTACATTCAAAGTATTGCACATCATACTTTTGAAGAACTTTTGCGGTGAACAACTGCTTGGTTTTTGAATTGCAAATCTTACACAGCGTTTCTGACATACTTTCTATTATTTATTGCCCCTGCCACCAGACCTAACGATATCCAAAATAACGCTGCTAGCGTGGGGGTTTCGATTAACAAATTGAACATGCCAACAGCGGTCAAGGCCACAAAAGAAAGAAAAATTGATAGATCATTTCGATTACTGTAGTAATGCGTACGGTAGGAAAAGAAATCCCTTATCACGTTTCGATAAATAACAATAAAAATGAACAGCGCAAAAATTCCAAATCGCACAAAGATAGTGATGAAAGTGTTGTGGGTTCCAATTACGTGTGCGATGTGTTCGTCTGGGAAGAGCAAATCAGAGGTTGCCGCCCGCGGTAAGTAAGGTAAAATTGGAGTGCCAACTCCAACTCCTAACAAATTCTGCGGGAAGGATTCCACCAATGTTCTGTACCAAAAAATAAATCGCCAGCTGGTATTGTGATCGATGTTGAACCAGGGGTGTTGTGAGTAAACGTACACAGCATCACCAAACAGCGTGGTGCCATCATCGTAAAGTTGTAGATAGGGAATTGATGCTACAAATAGAGACCCAAAGACAAACAATATAATGAAGCAAAACAATTTAAAGTGTGTGTAGGTAGGTGTGAGGAAACGAAAGGTGATTAGTGCAACCATGACCATTAAAACAGACATTGATGTGTAGGCTAATAGGTAAATAATCATCACTGCTAAAAGTATGATCACTCCGTACGGTCGCCAACTGCGTTGAACGAGCGTCAACCAATAGGTATAAGCATTTCGATCAATAAGCACTGGCCATCGCAAGGCGAAAGCTGCAAAAGCATACCCATAAATCCACTTCTTTGCCCGTTGGTAAAATTCAAACTGTTGTTCGTATAAATAAAATCCAATGAAGAACGCGAAGGCAGAGTAAATGATGCTCAAATTTCTAAAATAGAAATACCAGTTCGTTTTGATGGGCAGGCTGATCACGGCATACAAACACCCTAAAACGATAAAGTAAAGAACATATCGGTACACTGTATTGTGCGGGAGAATGAACTTGCCACGGGGACTAAACGAAAACTTAATGAATAGTAACAAGCCAATCAAACTCAACAATTCGTTGAAAAACAAAACTCGTTCAAATAAAAAGTAGTTGACACCGTATAAGGTGCCAATCAGGAGTATTATGGTGGAGTATCGGATTTTCAAGCAACGCAAAAATAGCCAAACCTATCAGATTTAAGGCAGCCTTGCTTCAATTGGGATTTTTATGACGGGTATTGTTATTGATCGGTCAAAGTTTTTCTTACCAGAAGGTAGGCATTTGTTTGATGCATGGCGAACGTTTGCTTTACTGCAAATTCTTGATTCAGGTTTCTTAGTTCTTTTGCCATTTCGTCCTCTGAATGGCTTTGTAACAACCAAAATTTTTCAGGCAGCCCTTGTGTGGGTAGTTGAACTACCCGGTAGCGCCAGTCTTTGAAATAAAAGTTGAAATGCCACGAGAATGCAGAAAATACGGGTAAGCCCTCCTCGTTTTTTTCCTTTACCAGTTGCGTGACTTCGCGGTATTGCGCTTTTTCAATCCGATAATAGTAATTCAGCCTTAACGTCAAGTTCAATAAAGATGAAACCAAAACAACAATTACAGCCGCAAACTTCACCTGGTCTCGTTTGATCTGATCCCAACCCACCGCCAGCAGTATGAACCAAGCCGGTAAAGTTACTATTGTATAGCGGATGTAAAGAAGTGGTGTGCCCGTAATCGACTTAATAAAAGGTATCAAATAGGAGAGTACAATCCAACCAGCGATAATTCCTAGAACGGCTCTGTCTGCGCCAACTACCTGCTTCCAGCCTACTACAAACAATACCCCCAGCCACAAAAAAACAATAGACGAGACGTAATCTTTGCCCACATAATCAAAGAAGTAACGAGGCACAAAGAAGAAGCTTGGCTTTTGAATCCAAAAAGATTGAATGTTAGAATCTTGCAATACGGTGGGTAGCCAGGGTATGAACGACAATGCCACGGCCACCCCACTTGCCAAGCCGTAAGCGATAAACTTTGACTCGCGCCTTTGAGTGGCCAACGCGATAAACAGGATAAACTGCGTAACAAAGATGATGATGCCGTAATAGTGCGTGTACAATAGGGCGCTAGTCGTCATTACATAAAGCACAGAGTTGATAATATTCGGCTGTTTGAATACACGCACAAAAAATAAAAATGAAAGAGCTGATGTCAGGAAGGCGAGTCCATAAAACCTCACATCTTGTGAATAATAAATTTGATAGTAGTTGATACTGGCTAACATTGCCGCAAACAATCCAACTTGCTTATTTTTTACCTCCTTACCGAGTAAATAAACCGCGGGTATACCTAAAATGCCAATGATGGCACTAGCCAGTCGCCCCATCAGTTCGTTGTATCCAAACGCTTTAAAAAAGAAGTGCAAATACAAAAAAAACAAAGGTGGTTGGTCCGTTTTGGCGTACTCGATAATTGACAAAACAGTGGCCTCAGGGGCAGTAGGAATCATGGAATGCAGCTCATCGTACCACAAACTTTGATAGTCTAAATGGAACAAGCGCAGCGCAGCCCCAAGTACAACTAAAAGAAAGAGTAGAAGCGAATGATTCTTGGTTATCATACTTCAGGCAAATGAATAAAACGCCTCAAAGGTAGCTTCAAAGTCGCGCTTAAGACCTAACTTTGTACACTAATTTTCAAATGCAGCAGATGGCTCGAAAAATAGCCGGCTACTTGGCGCTTCTCTTTTGTTTTTTGGTTCCAATTTCTCAGCTGGCAAGTTCGCGCCTCCTGATTTTGCTTGCTATAGTGAGCCTGTTTGTCGGGCATCGACCGTTTCAGTGGAAGGGGTTTATTCAACAATGGTGGGATATAGCCATTTACTTTTTGGTTTTGGTAGCTGGAGTGGCCTATTCTCAAAATACTGAATTGGCATTTCGACAGTTGGAAACCAGTTTGTGCTTACTTGCCCTGCCGTTGGTGGTTTACCGGTTAGGCCCGTTACTCAAACAAAATCTCACGCAATTATTTGAAGCATTTGTTGCAGGCTTAGCCGTGGCATGTGCAATTTGTTTGGGCGTTGCGTTATATCGCTACTCAATTTCTGCGCAACCTTCGGTTGATTTTTTTCTTTTTGAAAACCTCACCAAAACCATCGATGCCCAACCCACTTACTTTGGATATTACTTGGTGTTTGGCATTACTTTCGCACTTTACAAATTTTATTTTGAAACGCATCGCAGGTACTTACTCATACCAATTGCGGTAGTTGCTTTTTTCTTTTTTGTGCTGTTGCTCACGGGCAGCCAAACGGTATTGATCAGTTTGCTATTTGTTTTTTCCTTTTTCATCTCAAAGTATTTGATTCAACGCACTTCTAAACGGGAGACGCTAGCCGTCATTTTTGTCATGACAGCCATTGCCATTTTGGGTACTTGGGCAACCTGGGCTCCGCTGCAAGAAGGCCGCGACACCCACACCGACTACTGGGAACGGTTTGACCTGTGGGAAGCAGCGATGAATGCGAGCAGCAATAAATGGATGGGCGTAGGCACTGGAGATTATGAAGAAGCGTTGAACCAATATTATCGCAGCCATCAAATGGAACATTTTGCTGACAGTAACCTCAATGCACACAACCAGTATGTGCAAATGATGCTGAGCAATGGAATGGTCGGGCTTATTGCTTTTTTGTTGATGATGGTAAGGCCATTGTATTTGGCCACGGGTGCAAAAGATTTATTGGGTTTGCTGCTACTGTATCCGTTCGTGCTCTACGGCATTACCGAAGTTTTTTTGGGGAGATACCAAGGAGTGGTTTTTTTCGGTTTTGTACATCAAATTTTAATTGCCCACTACGCAACCTTGCCGTCAGCCGAATCGGCTAAACTTGATAACTTGCGAGGGCCAAATGCATCAGTAAATATTTGAATGTCTGGTCTAGCGAAAATACTTTTCTTTCTTATCGACTTGTTGCTGCTGAACATGGCAATGGCCTTGGCGTTTTGGTGGGAGCCTGCGACAGCTCGAAACGCAATTTACCTTGTCATTTACTCCAATTTAGCCTGGATTTTTCTTGCTTTGGTCGCTAATCCATATGCAGTAGCCAAAACCTGGATGGTTTCGCAGATTCTTAAAAGTCAGCTGGTTTTTCTTTTTATACACCTAGGTGTGCTGGCATCGCTCGTACTATTTTTTAAACGCAGCTATTCTGCATCCCAAATTGCTTGGTTGTACGCAGTGTTTGTTCCAAGTTACTTTATGATTAGACTCGTTGCTCTCTACATACGAAAAATCCGCACGCACGAAGTGATTCGAAATTATTTACTCATCGGTAAGAATGAGGTCGCTGCGGAGATCAGAAAACATTATGCGCTAAACCCCGATGAGGGTTTTCGCTTTGTAGGCCAAATTGATTTTGCCGACACGCCACACCTGTTATCATCTATCAGATCTTTCTGCGAGCAGCATGACGTTCACCAAATTTTTTGGTGTGCCCCTCGCGCCTCCGCGCAGCATTTGAACGACCTCATCAATTTTGGATTAGAGTCTTTGATTCAAGTAAAAATTGTTGTGGACAGTGGCAGCAACTCTTCTCATCTTTTATCGGTACAAGAGAAAGAACTGCAAACTAAACAGGTGTCGGCACTTCCCATTGACGAGCCATTGAATCAAGCAATAAAAAGGTCATTCGATTTATTGTTTGGTCTACTCTTTGTAGTCCTCGTTTTGTCTTGGATGTTGCCACTGATTGCAATCATTATCAAGATTGATTCGAAAGGTCCAATATTTTTCGTACAAACAAGAAATGGCCTCAAGAATGCACCTTTCGGTTGCATCAAATTTAGAACCATGGTGGTAAACCAAGAGGCTGATACGAAGCAAGCAACAAAAGATGATGCGCGCATTACTTCAGTTGGTAAGTTCTTACGGAAAAGTAGTATTGACGAACTGCCGCAGTTTATTAACGTGCTGAAAGGTGAGATGTCTTTGATTGGCCCCCGGCCACACCCCATTAAACTTAATGAAAGGTTTGCAGTGCACATTCAGAATTTAATGGCTCGCCACTACGTAAAACCAGGTATTACAGGCCTGGCGCAGTGCCTGGGTTACCGGGGCGAAACCAAAGATTTGGCTGATATGGAAAATCGTGTGCGCCTAGACCGTTACTACATTGAGCACTGGTCTTTTTGGTTGGATATTAAGATTGTATTTTTGACCGTGGTAAGCCTACTGCGCGGAAGCGAAAAAGCTTATTGATCAACTTAAACCGACACCGCTATTATTAAATTACTGCTTTATACTGCCATCTCATTCCTCATCTCCTTTTTGGGCATGCCCGTACTCATCAAAGTGCTCAGCCAGTGGAAGTTGTACGACTCTCCGGGCCACCACAAAATCCACTCCGACTTTAAGCCATCAATGGGTGGCGTGGCAATTTTTTTAGGTAGTTTTTTTACCCTGCTGATGTCGTTCTCACTTGCTGATTGGGCGAATCAAAAATACTTATTCATCTCATTGACACTAATGTTCCTCATTGGGCTTCGCGATGATGTGCTGGCACTCACTCCGAAACAAAAATTATACAGTCAGTTTTTGCCCATATTGTTGCTCGTTTTTTTGGATCATGTTACGCTTAATTCTACTTATGGCCTCATCGATCTGCCGTTTGTTCCCCAATGGATAATTTGGTTTATCAGCATTTTTACGTTGATTATTCTTACCAACGCCTACAATCTGATTGATGGGGTGGATGGCCTGGCCAGCGCCATTGGAATGATGACACTGGCCTTTTTCGGCTTATGGTTTTACGCCATTGGTGATGTTGTGCTGAGTTTGGTGGCTATGACGTTTGCTGGGGCAATAGCAGGTTTCTTGGTTTTTAATTGGCAACCGTCCAGCATATTTATGGGAGACACAGGTGCCTTGACCATCGGTTTCTTACTCTCCTTCATGGCCATTGAGTTTATCAACAGCAATTACGCTCTGTCTGTCACGCACCCTGCCAAATTCCGTTCATCAGTAGCCAGCGCTATCTGCGTGATGATTGTTCCCGTGTTTGATACGCTCCGGGTCATCATTTTACGATTGCGAAAGCGGCAATCGCCATTCAAGGCAGACCGCAATCACTTGCATCACCAGTTGCTCAACTTAAAGTTCACACACGCCCAAACAGTCCTCATCCTCACCGGCATGAACTTTAGTTTTATTCTGCTTGCTTGGCTGTTGAGAAACCAATCCGATCAATTAATATTGCCAATAGTCATTGGCATTTGCCTTGTCATAAACTTTGTTATTAAAAAAGCTCAGCGTTGAGCGGCACCGCATGGAAGAAAAAGTTAAAGCCATCCAGCAAGAGGTGGAGGCATTTTTGGTAAAGTCGAAAGAAGACCTCGAAACCTTTCGGTTGAAATTCATTAGCAAAAAGGGCTTGGTGCCTACTTTGTTTGACGACCTGAAGGCAGCGTTGCCCGAAGAGAAAAAGAAATTGGGCAAGGTGCTCAACGACTTGAAACAATTGGCGGAGGGCAAATTCAAAACGTGGCAAGAAGAACTGGAAAATGGTGCGGCCACCACAGCGACAGACATTGACCTTTCGTTGCCCGTGATTCCCAATAAAACGGGCAACTTGCATCCGCTTACATTAACGCGCTATCGCATTATAGAAATTTTTGAGCGACTTGGTTTTAACGTAAGCGATGGCCCGGAAGTGGAAGATGATTGGCATAACTTTTCGGCACTCAACTTCCCACCTAATCACCCAGCGCGCGAAATGCAAGACACTTTTTTTGTCGAGAAGTCGGGTGGAGAAGGTGGCGATGTGTTGCTGCGCACACATACCTCCAACGTACAGATTCGGTTGATGGAAAAGCAAAAGCCACCGATTCGTTCTATCATGCCCGGACGCGTTTATCGCAACGAAGCCATATCTGCAC
>DHLV01000243.1:7940-13333 GCA_002405445.1 Flammeovirgaceae bacterium UBA4659
CTGCACGGGCGCACTGCTTCTTCCATCAGGTAGAAGGTTTGTATGTCGATAGAAATGTGAGCTTCCGCGATTTAAAGCAAACGCTTTATCATTTTGCGAAAGAGATGTTTGGGCAGGACACAAAAATCCGTTTGCGCCCTTCATTCTTTCCGTTTACCGAACCAAGTGCTGAAATCGACATTTCTTGTTTGATTTGTCACGGCAAGGGTTGCAATGTTTGCAAATACAGCGGCTGGGTAGAGATTGCGGGATCGGGTATGGTGCACCCCAATGTGCTGCGCCACGTAAACATCGACCCGGAGGAGTTCACTGGGTTTGCTTTCGGTATGGGGATCGAACGAATTACCATGCTGCGCTATGGCGTAAATGATTTGCGTTTGTATTCCGAAAATGATTTGCGCTTTTTAAAGCAGTTTAAAACCGTAATTGGATGAGTGGTCGCATCGCAACGGTAGCTGTCGCGGGCGCTGGCACCATGGGCCAGGGCATTGCGCAGGTATGTGCTGCGAGCGGTTATACCACCAAAATTTATGATGTAAATCCTGCCCTTGCGAACAAAGCAATTGACAACATCAGCCAAGGACTTGCACAGTTGGTGGCGAAGGGTAAAGTGACGGAAGAAACAAGGACCAATACCCTTAGCCGATTGTCAACAGCATCGCAGCTAGCCGACCTTAAAGTAGATGTAGTGATTGAGGCCATCGTAGAAAAGTTGGATATCAAGCAGAAACTATTCGCAGAGTTGGAAGCCATCAATCTGGGCAAAGCAATCTTGGCAACCAATACTTCTTCCATTTCCGTTACACAAATCGCTTCGGTATTAAAAAATCCTCAGCAATGTGTAGGCTTGCATTTCTTTAACCCGGCTCCCCTTATGAAGTTGGTGGAGGTGATCTCAGGGGTGGCCACTTCGAATGATGTTGCAGAAGAAATGAAAATCTTTTCGGCCTCCTTGCAAAAAACTGCGGTGATGGTAAAAGATTCGCCTGGTTTTATCGTTAACCGGGTAGCCCGCCATTATTATGTTGAGGCCTTGAAGTTATTGGAAGAGGGGGTGGCCACGCACGAACAAATTGATAGGTTGCTGAAGAGTGCCGGTTTTAAAATGGGCCCGTTCGAATTAATGGACTTGATTGGTATGGATGTAAATTTTGCGGTTACCTCTTCGCTTTATCACTCCTTTCATCAAGAGCCACGGTTTCGGCCCAGCCGCATACAAGAACAAAAGGTAATGGCACAACAATTGGGTAGAAAAACAGGAAAAGGATTTTATGAATACTAGAATGGTTACTGGTTGCTGGTTACTGGTTGCTCGTGTCCAAGCTTCTAAATGGCTGTTGCCTTGCAGCTGGGCGTTTGCAGCTTTTTTAGCTCTTACCATGACGGGACTTGAGGCAAATGCCCAAGCATCCTTTCCTCCTATCAACATCAATTTGCAATACCCACAATTTCAGCGCTTGAAACTTGACGGTGGCTATGTATATGTAAACGAGGGCGGAATGAGTGGCATTATCTTATATCGCGAAAGCGAAACGAACTACATTGCGTACGAGCGCAGATGCTCGGTAGATGATGATGTGCCCGTAATGGTAGATGGTTCAGGTTTGTTCATGAAAGGCTGCGGCTCCACGTTTAGTTTCTCCGATGGCTACCCCACTGGCGGCCCGGTGCGCAACCCTTTACTTAAATACCGAACCTCGCTCGATGGGACTACGTTGACGATTACCGATGAGGTGGTGTTTTGATTGGACAAATCAAATATCCTTTGCCTGGTATACCTATTTAAGCGTTTTTACATCCCTTCAAAAAAATCGTACAGCGAAATATTGAAGTATTTACAGATTTGGCCTAGTGTACTGATCGAGATGTTAGACTTGCCTTGTTCTATCCGTGCCAAATGAATGCCGGTGTCAAAATAAAAGTCCTCAAGCGTGATTTTTTTTGCCATCCTGATTTTTTTGATCTTGGAAGACACGCGCTTGATTAACTTTTCATCTTTAAATTGACCCACAGGTCAATTTTCCAAAATGAGATACTATTTTATGATGACGTATTTGTCATTGAACGGAAAATTATTTAAGATTGCTCACTTTAAAGTATCTTTGAATCAAACCTAGTGTACAAAATGCTAAAGAAATCCATTCTGCTATTTTTGTTGCTGACAGCCTTGTCCTGCAAAAGCGATATCGAAGTAAAACCCAAAGAAACCCAACAAAAAATAAAAGTTTCATCCCTTGAAAGGGAACCATACCTTAAAGAAGTTTTAGACAGGGTTGGGTTTGTTTCCTCAAAAAATGGGCGCGTGAATGGTGACATGGCGATCAACACGGATGCCATCATTATGACACTCCAGAAAGACGATCGGTCTTACTGTTACACTTTTGCAATCGAGAACAGAACTACTGCCACTACGTTCACAAATTTGATTTTCAAGCGGGTAGTCGGTGGCGTAAAGGCATTTTACTTGAAATATGAATCTGAAAATTTGTATCCATTTAACTTGTCGCATTTTACTGGCAAGATAACAAGCTATGACTTGGGCTTCAATGAGATTACGGTTCAATATTTTTCAAAGGGTAATCTGTCTTCACCCAAATCAGGTAGGGTTCAAGGTTGTCAACCTTCAGTTGAAGTAAAAGGTGAATGTCTTACACAAGATGGAAAGTCCACAACAACCGGAACGGACTTGCCTTGTCTCTACGGAACCACACATGTGATTTACTTGGACTACTCAGGTTGTCTCATTACCGATGGAATTGGTGTTGCAGGCGGCAATCTGCCATCGCAGTACACACAATGGTCTAACGGCACGTTCGTGCCCACACAGTGGTTCAACGATGGCGGGCCGGGCGGAGGGCCCGGAGGTGGGGGTTCAGGAAGTTGTGGTGGCAACGGTGTGACAACACCAAGCAGCGGAACCGACCCGAATTTTTGTGGGGATAATATTGGTGTAAGCCCGCCCACTTTAACCGTTCAACAAGTATTGAAATTTTTTGTAGACTCAAACCCATATCTCCTAACGCAAATACCTTGCGACCAAATACCAAAGTGGCAAGTGCTTACCCAGCACAAACCTAACCAAGCGATATTGGACAAGCTAAGTATGATAAAATCAAAATACCCACTCAGCGATGTGGCTTGGCAATCGATCGAAAATGCCAGCGGCAATGTGGTTAACCTGGACTACTTCCCGGTAACCGTAACAACTTTACCCAAAAATCCTACAACGGGTCAGAGGTTCACCGCCCCTGAGTTCTTAAACTACATAAGAACTCACATGGACGAATTTGTGGACACATCTATAACGAGTTTTAGCCCGTCACCAATTACCGAAACTGGCTACGATGAAGCCCAAATCTGGAATTCAAATAATCCGTTTGGCGGAGTGATTCATTTAGACATAGCGCTTCCTGGAGGTGATGGAACAGTCATCTGTACCGACTTCCATCAAAGCAAATGGATTTTTTCAACAATAAATGTTCCCTACAGACTTTTTAAACAAGGATATGATGGGGAACATCCCGTAAGTGGCAACAGAGAATTTGGCTTTTCAGAGAATGCAAATGGCAGTTATACATTTTATACTAGAGGGGTAGACCGAATCACCGATGCACTTGAGGCGCATGTTGCAGAGAAATTTGTTGATGAGCCTTTTAAAAACCCAGATGCGCTTTGGAACAGCTTTAAAACCGGAATATACACCTTCACCCAAGCAAACCAAGGCGGAGCAGTTGCCCCATCAAATAATGATAACTCAATTTATCGTCCTGATTGGAGCAAAGTTAACGAAGTACTACAGGGGCAACGTCCAATAACTGATCTGGGGTGCAACTAAATTGAATGACTATGACAACTTTAAAAACGCTATATTTTACGACCCTCATAATTGCATTCGCAATGTTCATCTACATAAGATACAATTATGCTCCAGGTGCCTCGCTGTTTTTAGTAGTCCCTTTCATTTTCACAATAATGTTTTTACTTGCTATTACAATTTTGATTTGGATCAGAGAAAAAAATTTGAACAACGTTAAAAAGGAGTGGATTGCATTTGGGTTTTTCATCATAGCGTTGGCAGTACTAACTCAAATTTTTTAACCCACAGGAATCATCTGCGGTGATAACGAGTCAACATGACTCTATGTTTTGTACTGATTGGAAAAATGAAGAATTTGCTATGCAATGGCACTAGGCCGATAAGCGACTTAGGTTGTAAATAATAAAAAACTTAGGATATGATATGTAGGGGTCAATATCCTTTTTACGACATCACAATAATGACTAACAGACAGAGGCTTGAATCGAGAAGGGCAATAGAAGCAGCACGGATATTTCTACATGAAGCTATTCATGCAAAAATTTTCTCACTACTTCACCAGGTAGGTGGATATAATAATTTGAATGAGAGTAATTTTCCCGAACTGTTTAATCTATATGTCGAATATAAAAACTCAGGAACTCCTGATCCAAGTTCAATGACCCATCATCAGTACATGGCGTTAAAATATGTTGACATCATTGCTGCTTGATTGAAGGATTTTGATGTGATGAACCAAAGCAACCCAGATATTAACATGGATCACTACAGAGCATTAGCATGGGGGGTCTTGAAAAGACAAAAGCCTATAATGATTTGACAGCAGATCAAAAGCAAAAAATCAAAAATGATAGGGATTTTATATTTTCATGGGCGTCAACCATAAATTGTCAATGAAATGAAAGCCATTTTGTATATATTTTTTTCACTTACGAACGCAATAATAAGTTTCTCTCAAATCCCAGATAAAAAGGACACGACACTTTGTCTTTTCTTTGACAAAAACAATAATTACAAAATAGAACATTCGCCCAAATATCATCAAATCGAAAAAAAAATAGTTGACCCAGAAGATTTTTACTGTTTTGAAGGTTACAATCTTTACGATGGCTACCCCTTAAATTTTTACTCAATAGACAAAGCAAGGGATACCTTTTTGACTTCAACAGATTTAGCGCGGCTTAAGGTTTTCCAAATCGAACAAGTAAAGAATTTCCTTCAAAAAGAATTCGCTGTTGGAAACTCTAACTTCCATGGAACCGCACCTTATTGGAATAAGTTAAAGCATATCTATTTAGTCGAGAAGAGTATGGATAAATATAAGCTAACTGAGGTGCGTCTACATGTAGATATAGAATGAGAGGACGTTGAAGAAAAGTTCTGTGCCACCAAACTAGCTACCGTCAGCTTAGCTCACCTCCTCCACCAGCATCTGCTTTTCGTACAGTTCTTTGTAGGTACCATCTTTTTGCAAAAGGCTTTCGTGCGTGCCTTCCTCAATTATTTGGCCATCATGCAACACAATAATTTTATTGGCAAGCTTGGCAGATGAAACGCGGTGCGAGATAATGATGGT
>DHLV01000243.1:13508-16135 GCA_002405445.1 Flammeovirgaceae bacterium UBA4659
TCCACAGCCGAAAGGGCATCGTCCAAAATCAATATTTTCGGTTCACGCGCTACTGCCCGGGCAATGGATACACGTTGCTTCTGCCCGCCCGAGAGCGTGATGCCACGTTCGCCCACGCGCGTGCCAAATGTGTTGGGGAAGCCGATGATGTTTTCATATATATCGGCATCTTTGGCTGCCTGTATCACTTTCGCTTCACTCGCTTTTTTCAACCCGAATGCAATGTTATTGAAAATGGTATCGCTGAATAAGAATACATCCTGCGGCACCACTCCGAGCTGGCTTCGCAAGCTGCCTAGGTCATACTCGCGGACGGGTATATCATCGATGCGCACCTCGCCCTTGGTAACATCATACAACCTAGCCACCAGGTTTGAGATGGTACTTTTGCCCGAGCCTGTGGTGCCAATGATGGCCAGCGACTCGCCTGGGCGGATAGTAAACGAAATGTTTTTCAGCGCCTTGATGCCCGTGTCTGGGTAGGTGAACGATACCTTGTCAAATTCAATCTTACCTTGCAGTTCGCGCTCTAAATTTTTTTCTGAAACGATATCAGTTTCTGTTTTTAGAAATTCGTTGATGCGCTTTTGCGAAGCTTCCGCACGTTGCACTAAACTGCTCGTCCAGCCAAGTGAAGCCACAGGCCACGTGAGCAGGTTAACGTAAATAATGAACTCTGCAATGTTGCCGAACGTGAGCGATCCGTTGATGACCTCAACGCTGCCGGCATACACGGTAAATACCGTACTCAATCCGATCAAACCCATGATCAGCGGAAAGAAAAGCGCCTGCACGCGTGTCAACTTCAGCGACTGCCGTTTGTATTCGTTACTTTCTTTAGAAAAGTTTTTAACCGATTCATGTTCGCGCGCGAATGATTTGATTACCCGTATTCCCGAAAAAGCCTCTTGTACAAAAGTGCTCAACTTGGATTGGCTTTTTTGAATCATCTCTGAGCGGTGCTCGATGATGTTGTTGACGTAAAAGATGCTGAGAGAAAGGAGTGGCAACGGCAACAGTGCATACAGGGTTAGTTTGGCGCTGATGCTGAACATGGTTGGTATTAAAATCATGAAAAGGGTGGTCAGTTGCAGCCCATACATGATAGAAGGCCCCAGGTACATGCGTACTCGCCCTACATCTTCACTGATGCGGTTCATCAGGTCGCCCGTGTTATTTTTTCGATAAAAGCTGAGCGGCAGCGCTTGGTAGTGTTCAAAGATTTCATTCTTCAAATCGTACTCAATGTGGCGGCTCATCACAATTAATGTTTGTCGCACCAGATATAAAAAGAAGCCTCGCAGGAGCGCCATCACCAAAATTAACATGGCAAAAATCAAAATACTTTTGCCAAATGCATTGAAAAAGTTAGCCTGTGAAGTGCTATGGTCGAGCGATTGATAGATTTTGATGTTGTCAACTACCAGGTCGATGGAGTGACGCACCATTTGTGCGGGTAATATCTGAAAAACGTTGGAGATAACGACCCATACCAGCCCAAGGATCAGAAGCTTGCGGTACTTGTACAGGTACTTATTGAGGTAGCGGAGTTCCTTCATCGGTGACTTTCAACCAGACTAAAACGAAAGGTAAGTGAATTAGTTGAATTCTCGTCAGAACCCGAGTATCCGTACTCTCAAACTGGAAGTCCAAAGCCCAGGACCTGAGCGCTAAAGTATTTTTCCGTACCTTGCAGCTTTCAAAACGTTCTTACTTCGCTATGCTCAATAGACGCACCATCCGCATCAAAATCATGCAAAGCCTTTTTGCTTTTGATCAGTGCAAAGAAGCCAACCACCAACTGGCTTACGACTACCTCGAACAGCATTTTCAACCCAACCTCAATAGCATGGAGGTACAAGACAGAGATTTGTTGAAGATACAACGCAAGGCTGCGCGCCAGGTGTTGGACGCACGCTTTAAAGGTAAGAACATTCAAGAAAACGATGCAGCAGTAGCCGGGGCTGTCGAGCATGCTTTGGAAAGCTACCACAAACAAGTAAAGAAAGACCAGCTCTTTTTGGGTAAAAACATCGTGTTGGAAATCAACAAACTTACGGATACCTACCATCAGGTGTTGGGTTTGCTGGTCGCCCTAGCAGAAGTGGGCGCGGCCGATAAGCGTGCCGTACATGGATATGTTCTGCAACAACCTTTGTGGCAGGCGTTGGCCAACCATGCCGAACTGAAAAAAGAATGGTTGCGTAGTGGTGGCTGGGATGGCAAAATGGATTTGGTGCGCGATTGGTTTAGACAAATTGTAAAAGATGATGACACCTACTTGCAGTTCATCGAAAAGAAAGAGCGCAGTGAAGATGAGCAGAAAGCTTTTGCGAAGTACATGGTGCGCAAAGTGATTTTTGGCAACAATGTAATCAACGATTTCTTTGATGAGCAAGACATTCGCTGGGCCGAAGACAGAGCAATCATTCGCAGCCTGACGGAAAAAACGCTCAAGTCTTTTGCTGCCGGAAAACTTGAGTTGCAAAAAGTTTCGCTGGAGTGGGACGATGATCAAGTGTTCATCGAAAAGCTTTTTAAGGCAACTGTAGACCTGCCCGAAGAGTTCAAAGAGTTGATTGCCAAAAACACAAAGAATTGGGAGGTAGACAGGCTGCCGCTCACCG
>DHLV01000243.1:16273-36959 GCA_002405445.1 Flammeovirgaceae bacterium UBA4659
AGGTAGACAGGCTGCCGCTCACCGCCCGGGTAATTTTGGAAATGGCAATTGCCGAAATGATCACTTTTCAAAACATTCCCATCAAAGTTACCATTAACGAGTACATCGAGTTGGCCAAAGAATACAGTACCCCCAAGAGCCGCCAATTCATCAACGGCATATTGGATGTGATTTCGAAAAAGATGAGCGAAGCGGGCAAGATCAAAAAGAGCGGCAGGGGTTTGTTAGATAATAAATAAATCCACCGGCACCGCACCATATCATTGCTTCACCCTCACAAATTCCACTTCGGGGTCTCCGCCCACACGGGTTTTGAGTTTGTCAATTTTGCCCGCTTCGTTGGTGTTGAAGTGGAGCTTGTAAATCCGCTGGCTGTAATTCAACGCCATGTCGGGATACTCAGGTGACCAAAACTGGTCGTAATGAAAATGCTCCAGCGGTTCGTCCCATATCCGATGCTTCATCCGCAGGTGATCGCCCTCGAGCGAAACGACAATTTTGCCGTATGCCTTGTGCTCGAAAATACCTGCATAATCTGCCAACGCGTGTGAGGGGTTGGTGTTTTTCACCTGCAAGGCTTTGAGGGAGTCACGCTCTTGTGTGTTTTTCTTTTCCTGCTTGTCAGCTTCCTTTTTGATTTTTGCTGTCCATGGGGTTTCATCCAGATGAAGCAGCCGGTCAACGATTCCGTACACGGCCGCATTGGCCATAGGCGTGCCTTGTGCGGTGTTGGTAAGCACGATCACCCCGATGCTGTCTTTCGGCAACACGGCAATTGTTGAGCGGTATCCGCTGATGACACCGCCATGCGAAACCAGAATATGGCCCTTGTAATCGGTGGTAGACCGCCCCATGCCGTAAAGGCCGTAGAACACTTCATCGTACACCATTTCCCTGCTGGCGATGTTATTGGGTTTCATGGTTTCCAAAATAGCCTTTGATGGTATCACCTGCTTGCCTTTGTATTTTCCGCCATTCAGTTGCGCCACAGTCCAGTTGCTCAGTTCTTCCACGTTTGAAACAACCGCAGCAGCCGGTGCCCAACAGGTGCAGTGGGTATCTGGGCCGTATTCTTTCAATCTCTTGTCTGTTTTGCCCACCAGGTAATCTTTTGAAAACTCGCCACGCTTTGCAGCTTCTTCAAAACTGAAGTTGCTCAACTTCATGTCAAGCGGGTCGAACAACTTTGATTGAATGAGTTGTTCCCATGTGGTGCCGTTCACTTTGGCAGTTACTGCCCCTGCAGCCGCATACATATTGTTGTTGTACAGATAGCCTTCGCGGAAACCCAGTGTCGGTTTCATGTGTTGCAGCCGGTCCAAAATATCTTGCAGGCTATACCCCGAGCCCATCCACACACCATCCCAACGCGGCACACCGCTGCGGTGGCTCAGCATATCGCGCAAAGTCAGTTTCTCGTCTAGTTCGCCTGTTGCAAAGCGGAGTTCCGGCATGTAGGTGCGCACCGGTTTGTCAAGGTCTAGTTTCTTTTCTTCGTGCAGCATGGCTGCTGCCATGGCAGTAAAAAGCTTGCTGTTGCTGGCAATGCCGAACAATGTTTTGGTTGTTACCGGCAGCTGGCCGGCCACATCGCGATAGCCAAGACCCCTGCTGTAGATGACTTTATCTTTGTATACAATGCCAACGGCAGCTCCAGCCACCTGCCATTCGGTGAGCAATTGCCGTACATAGGGGTCAATTTTCAGGAGTTCCTTTTTAAAGACGGGCGCTTGCGCCTGCACACCGGCAATGGCTACGCAAAGACAAAGCGTGTTAAGGATTCTCATGGGTCGTCAGATTAAGAGCGAATAAATGTAGCAAGGATATCCGGATATCCCTCCGTTTTGGCCATCGTACCTGCACCGTTGTAAACGGGAGCGAAAAATCAAACGCCATTACGCCTCACCCAAAAATTATTTATCTTTGCCTTCCCTTAATTTGAGTAACACCTATGGGAAAGAAAGGAAGCAACACATTGATGGCATTTTTGGCGGGAGCTGCCGCAGGAGCGATTTTGGGTGTTTTGTATGCCCCAGATAAAGGGTCGGTCACGCGCGAAAAGCTTGCTGCCAAACTGGGCGACTACAAGGACAAACTGGAAAAGTATCTTTCTGACCTTACCACACCGCCAGAAGCAGACAGTAACTTGACCAGCGAGGCAAAGGCACAAAGCCAAAAGGTGGTAACAGAGGCCAAAGGCAAGGCCCAACGCTTATTGGACGATGTAGACGAATTGTTGGAACAAATCCGCAACCGAAACAGTTAATCTTTTGTTAATCAATAAAGCTTATTTTGTACACACAATTCTGAACGATAATTTTGCCACTTGATTAAAAACGCACATTGATTATGAAAACGATGAAGTTAATAGTTGCCGCAGTGCTGGTGATCGTTGCATCCGGCTGCCGCGATAAAGCATCTGAAAAGAAGATAGCAGAGCTCGAGAGCCGTCTGGCGCAGATGGAAGCCGGAAAAACAACCGCACCTGCCGCACCTTCAGCCGTACCTGCTGCCGCTGAGGCCGCACCCGCAGCCGAGGAAAAGCCCGAGGGGCCACTTCCCAACATGGAATTTAACACCACAGACCATGACTTTGGAACGGTAGACGAAGGCCGGAAAGTTGCGTTTACCTACAAGGTAAAAAACACCGGCCAAGCTCCATTAATCATCCAAAACGCGCAACCTTCATGCGGCTGCACGGTTCCAGATTGGACAAAAACCCCCATTCCGGTGGGTGGCGAAGGCTTTGTAAAGGCTGAGTTTGACACCAATGGGAAGCAAGGCATCAATAACAAAACCATTACCGTTACCGCTAATACCTGGCCCAAAACAACTTTGCTGAAGTTCAAAGCCATGGTAACGCCCAAGCCTGATGGCGCCAACGGACCTTCTGTGAAATAACATTCATCCTACTTGCTGAATTACGAAAGCACTGCGCATGCGGTGCTTTCTTATTTACAAGGCATTTGCTGCGCGTGGCGGCTGCAGTTTGGGCAGTTCTGTTTTTAAAGATAACTTGCAACCCTAAAATTCAAATAAGTATATGTATTCGATTTTATTGCAAGCCCAGCAGCAATCTACCTGGCTTAGTTTTTTGCCGATGATTGGCATCGTTGTGGTATTTTACTTTTTCATGATACGCCCGCAGCAGAAAAAGGCAAAAGACCAGAAGACGTTTAGTGAGGCAGTGAAGAAAGGTGACTACGTAATTACCATTGGCGGGTTGCACGGCCGTGTAGACGAAGTGCAAGACGAAACGGTGGTATTGGAAGTGGAGCGCGGTGGCCGCATCAAGTTTTCAAAGTCGTCTATTTCTATGGAAGCCACCAAGGCATTCAGAGAAAAGAAATGACAAACTATTTTGAGCAGCAATGAACATGCTCAAAGCCATCATAAACCTGTTTCGTTTCGACAGAACCAACTGGCGTGCCGCCTTCTTATGCATGTTGGCAGCCCTTGTTTTTTGGTTTTTCAATGCGCTGAACAAAAACTACTCGACCAACGTCAGGTTTCCGCTTCGCTTTGACTACAACCTTGAAAAATTTGTTCCGGTAGAAACATTACCGCATCGCATCACCCTTAATGTGAGTGGTACAGGTTGGGAGCTTTTTCGCGAATTCATGGGGTTCAAGCAGCCTGAGTTAACGATCTCGCTGGAACGGCCGACAGAAGTAAAAAAAATAGCAGGAGTTTCTCTCACGCCAATACTCCAACCGCAGTTGAACAAATTAAAGATCAATTACATCGTTACAGACACATTGCTGTTGCATTTGGATGAGGTTGATTCACATCGTTTCAAGCTGTTTGCCGATTTCTCTCGCGTGAGCTTCCAAGAAAGTTTCGGGCGCGTAAGCCCGGTGGTGATTTTGCCCGACTCGGTAGAGCTTACGGGTCCAAAAGCGACTTTACATTCTTTGCCTGACTCTCTGCCGATTAATATTGAAGCCGGCACCCTTGATCAGAATTTTGAAGAAGACATTGAAGTAGCAGTGCCCAGCACGTTTATCAATCGTAACCCGCCACAGGTAAATGTGATGTTTGAGGTAGGCCGTATGGTGGAATTGGAGTTATACCTCAAGCGGGCACTCCGCAAAAATCAGTCAACATCTTTTCCCGACAGCGTGCGATGCCGGTTTCTGCTACCCGAAAAGCGCGAGGAAGACTTTCATCGCCACAAAAATGAAATGCGTTTGTATTGGGATGGAAGCCTGACCCGCGTGATCAATAAACCAGCATTTGCAGAACTGCTTGAAACCGACAGCCTTGCGAAAATGCAACCGTTATGAGGCCTCTACAAATCGGTATCACCGGTGGCATCGGCTCAGGCAAAAGCCTCGTCTGCAAAATTTTTTCGTGCCTGGGTGTGCCTGTTTACGATGCCGACAGCCGAGCGAAAAGCATTATGACCACTGACGGAATATTGATGGGACAAATCAAATCGGAATTCGGAAGTTTGTCTTACCATAGCGATGGCACGCTCAATCGTGACTATTTACGTCAAGTAGTTTTTAGTGATGCGGCCAGGTTGAAGAAACTCAACGCAATGGTGCACCCACGGGTGGCATCAGATGGGGAACAATGGGCGGCCGGGCACAGTAATCAGAAATATGTTTTGCGGGAAACGGCTCTCTTGTTTGAATCTGGCGCGTACCTACGCATGGATAAGGTAATAGTGGTAACGGCTCCTGAACATTTGCGGGTAAAACGCGTATTGCAAAGAGACCCGCAGCGGACGCACGCAGAGGTGCTCACGATCATTGGCAACCAAATGAGCGATGAGGACAAAGTGAGCCGTGCAGATTTTGTGTTATTGAATGACGAAACTGAGCTACTGGTGCCGCAAGTAGTAAAACTGCACCAGCATTTTTTAGGATTGGCTGACAGCCTGAACTGATTTTTTAGAATGAAAAAAGCACTCATCACAGCGGCCATTTTGGTGATCGTCATTTTTTTACTGGCTTTGCCCAAGTTGAAGCTCTTGCGAAACACGGGCTCGGAGCAACTTGTTGCCCCGCAGGCGGTGCAAAAGCCCAAGTTGATGGTAGAGGCAGTAACACTGCGGGCATCTAAGTTAGATAACAAACTGATTGTAACCGGCTCTGTGCTCTCTAACGAGTCGCTGGAGCTCAAGAGCGAGTCATCCGGAAAAATTACCAAGCTCTTTTTTGAGGAAGGCAAGCCTGTTACCAAAGGCAGCCTCTTACTCGAAATCAACAACGAAGAAATCCAGGCCCAGTTGCAGAAACAAAAATATAACCAAAAGCTCAACCAAGACAACGAATTTCGTCAGCGCAAGTTGTTGGAGAAGGATGCCATCAGCCAGGAAGAATACGATAATGCACTTAACCGGCTTAACACCACCGTAGCCGATATTCAGTTGTTGAGGGCCCAGCTGGAGAAAACGCGCATAAAAGCCCCCTTTGATGGCGTGATCGGCTTGAGGTACGTGAGCCAGGGTGCATACATCTCACCGGCCACGGTGGTAGCAACGCTGTATAACATTTCACCGGCCAAAATTGAATTTGCCGTACCGGCCCGGTACAGTACACAAGTAAAAAGAGACGAAAAAATTTTCTTTACAATTGAGAATGACCTCACCGTTTACGAAGGGCAGGTATATGCCGTAGAGCCGCGCATTGATCCGGAAACGCGTACACTGAAAATACGGGCAGTGTCAGAAAACAAAAGCGGCCGGTTGATACCCGGACAGTTTGTGAAGGTACAACTCGTTTTGCAGTCTGTTGAAGATGCCATACTCGTACCGTCTGAGGCGGTGATTCCCGATCAGGGGGGTAAGAAAGTATTTTTAGCTGACAACGGTAAAGCAAAAGAAGTGAAGATAGAAACCGGCATCCGCACAGAGAGGGCATTGGAAGTACTGTCTGGCCTAAAGGCTGGCGATACCCTTTTGACCACCGGCATTTTGCAATTAAGGCCGGGCATCGATATCAAAATTGTAAAAATAGACTCGGTGAATTTGGTGAAGTAATTTGAACATTCCGTCCTTAACAATAACGCGCCTTTTTGTACAGAATATTTTTAATGAAAAATTTGTGACCATCAATCTGACATTAGAATTGATCCATCAATCCCAAAATGGCTAGTTTATCTACCATCAGTATCAATCGGCCGGTGCTCGCGATAGTAATGTCGCTGGTGATTATCTTATTCGGATTAATCGGTTTTTCGTTTTTGGGTGTTCGTGAGTTTCCCAGTGTAGACCCGCCCGTTGTAACAGTGTCTACCTCTTACGTGGGTGCCAATGCCGATGTCATTGAATCTCAAATTACCGAACCACTGGAGGACGCCATCAACGGTGTTCCCGGCATCCGCACACTTACATCCGTGAGCCGGGAGGGGCGCAGCAGCATTACTGTAGAATTTGAGCTGGGCGTAAACATTGAGGCGGCTGCCAACGATGTGCGCGACAAAGTTTCGGGTGCGTTAAACAAGCTTCCGCAAGATGTAGACCCCCCTGTGGTAGAAAAAGCCGATGCAGACTCCAGCCCCATTATCTTTTTGACAGTGCGAAGCGACAAGCGAAACCTGCTGGAAATTTCACGCGTGGCCGAAGTGATGTTCAAAGAACGAATTCAAACCATACCGGGCGTGAGCGCAGTGCAGATATGGGGTCAGCAGCGATACTCCATGCGCATTTGGATGGATCCCATCAAATTGGCTTCTCTCAAACTTGCACCTTCAGATGTGCTTCAAGCACTGAACCGCGAAAACGTAGAGTTACCCGCTGGGCGAGTAGAAGGGCAAAATACGGAGCTAACGGTGCGCACGCTGGGCAGACTTACCAGCGAGGAGGATTTCAACAACCTCATTATCAAAGAACAAGGTGATAATGTAGTGCGCGTGAGTGACATTGGGTATGCCAAACTTGGCCCTGAAAATGAACGCACCATTTTGCGCAGAGATGGAATACCCGGATGCGCTCTGGCGATTGTGGCCCAGCCGGGTGCCAATAACATCGACATCGCCAACAGATTGTATCAAAAGCTCGATCAAATTCAACGCGACCTGCCGAAAGATGTGAGCTATCAAATGAGTTTCGACTCAACCAAGTACATCCGTGCATCCATCTCTGAGGTAGAGGAAACGATCATCATTGCGTTCTGCCTGGTGTTGTCGATCATCTTCTTATTCTTGCGCGATTGGCGCACCACGGTGATCCCCGTTGCCACCATCCCCATTTCACTGATTGGAGCCTTCTTTGTGATGTACCTGTTGGGGTTCACCATCAATGTGCTCACGTTGCTTGGAATTGTGCTGGCCATTGGTATTGTGGTAGACGATGCCATTGTGGTGCTGGAAAATATCTATGTTAAAGTAGAAGCCGGTGAAGACCCCGAAACGGCTGCGCGCAAAGGAGCGACTGAGATATATTTTGCCGTCATTTCTACCACCATATCTGTGGTGGCAGTGTTTTTGCCGGTGATTTTTTTGCAGGGCCTCACGGGAAGGTTGTTTCGTGAGTTTGGGTTGGTGGTTGCAAGTTCCGTGGCGATCTCAGCTTTTGTGTCACTCACGCTTACCCCGATGATGAGCGCAAAGATATTGAAGCGCAGAGAGGTGCATCCATGGCTGTATCGAAAAACTGAACCGTTCTTTGTTTGGCTCACGCAGAGCTATGCCAATGCGCTCGAAAGTTTTATGAGACACAGGTGGCTTTCTTTCCTGATCATCGCCCTATCTGGTGGATTGATTTATTTTTTGGGGAAAACCACCCCCTCAGAACTCGCACCACTTGAAGACCGCAGTGAATTCAGGCTACAGGCACAAGCACAGGAAGGCGCCACGTTTGAATACATGGACCGTTATGTGAAAGAGCTTACGCAGTTTATCGCTGATGAAGTACCGGAGCGCAGCGGGATGGTGAGTGTGACGGCACCGGGGTTTGGAAACGCAGGCGTCAACTCAGGGTTTGTTCGTGTCATTTTGAATGACCCTGCCCAGCGCACACGTACACAACAGAATATTGTAGACGACATCACAGGTAAAGCAAAAAAATTCACAGGTATCAGAACTTTTACAACCCAGGCGCAAACCATCGGTGACAGGCGAGGAGGATTTCCCGTGCAATTTGTCATTCAGGCCGCAGACCTCGACAAGCTGAAGGCGGTATTACCCCAATTCATGCAGAAAGCAGCAGCCAGCCCGTTGTTTGCTTTTGTAGACTTAGACCTAAAGTTCAACAAACCTGAAATTAACATCACGATTGACCGCGACAAGGCGCGGACATTGGGCGTCAACGTGTTAGACATCTCACAAACATTACAGCTGGGGCTGAGCGGCTCGCGGTTTGGCAACTTTGTAATGGATGGTAAGCAGTATCAGATTATCGGGCAAGTAGAGCGTGGCAACCGCAATGAGCCCCTGGATTTGAAAACATTGTACGTCAAAAACAAAAGAGGTGAGCTTATTCAGCTGGATAACCTGGTCCAATTCCTGGAGCTGAGCAGTCCGCCACAACTGTACCGGTTCAACCGATATTCGTCTGCTAAAGTGCAGGCACAGCTGGCAAAAGGTGTTGCACTGGGTGAAGGCATCAAAGAGATGCAAAGAATCGCAGATGAGGTACTTGACGAAAGCTATACCACCAGTTTGGATGGCGCCTCGCGCGAGTTTGCGGAGAGCTCCTCCAGTATTTACCTGGCGTTTATGATTGCTTTGGCAATTATTTACCTGATACTGGCCGGCCAGTTTGAGAGTTTCAGAGATCCGTTCATTATTTTGTTCACAGTGCCTCTGGCATTGGCGGGCGCATTGATATCGCTCTGGTATTTCAACCAAACGTTGAATGTGTTTAGCCAGATCGGAATTATTATGCTGATTGGCCTTGTTACGAAAAATGGAATTTTGATCGTAGAGTTTGCGAACCAACGCAAAGAGCAAGGTCTGCCGTTATTGGATGCAGTAAAGGAAGCTGCGGCCTCCCGATTCCGCCCTATTGTGATGACAAGCCTTTCAACGATTCTTGGAATTCTACCCATAGCATTGGCGCTAGGTGCTGGGTCGGAGAGCCGAGTGTCAATGGGCATTGCCGTGATAGGCGGAATGATGTTCGCTACCGTTCTCACCCTGTTTGTGATTCCCGCTATTTACTCCTATGTCAGCAGTAAGCATGTTTCGGTTAAGCACGGATAGATTTTTTGGTGGTTGCTCAGGCTTCAGGCTTCAGGCTTCACGTTACAGCCAGCGCCTGCTTGTTGCAATGATACCACATTGCCGAGGCTCGGTGCTGTTCGTAGCCTGTAGCCTGTGGTTTGCAACACTAAGCGCCAGTAGCAACGCACAGGACACTCTTAGCCTTGCACGCGCCATTGAAATAGGCTTATCCAACAACTTTGGTGTTCAAATCGAAAAGCTTAATGTGGAGGTGGCCGTTCGCAACAACACCTGGGGCATGGCGGGGAGGCTGCCAACTGTTACGATGGCTGCCGGACAAAACAACAGCGCCATTCAGCGCAAACCAGCCAACCCGTTTGCGGTTGCCGGCCTAAATATTTCTGATAACGTGCAGGGGCAATTGGATGTACAGTTTACACTCTTTGATGGATTTGGGGTGCGCATGGCAAAAAGGCGGCTGGATCAACTGGAGACTTTGAGTAAAGGCAATTCCACCTTTATCATGGAAAGCACCATTCAATCCATCATCCTTTCGTACTATCAAGCAGTGCTTGAACAAGAGCGACTGCAGGTATTTATCAAGAATCGGGAGTTCTCAGAGGAGCGTTACAACTACGTGAAGCTGAAAAAAAACCTTGGGTCGGCCATCAGCTTCGATGTGCTGCAAGAACAAAACAACTACCTCACCGATTCGGCCAACGTGTTGTTGCAAGAGATCGTGGTCAGAAATTCGCAACGCAATTTGAATGTGTTGCTCAACCAGAATATCAACGCTAGTTATGCGCTTACAAATCCACTGGAAATTGAGAGTGAGGAGTATCGCTACGAAGACTTGCGCGATAAAATGTTCAGCTCCAATACCAATTTGCGCAACCAATACGTATCGCAAGAACTTACCCGCAATGCTACCCGCACCGCGCAGTCTAATCTGTATCCTACACTGTTACTCAATGTTGGCGGCACGGGTAGCTTAGACCAACTCACCGCTAACTTTCGGTCGGCTACAGGAAATACAATCGAAAATACAGTTGGATATGTAAACCGCGACCTTTCGCAACCGGTATACCTGACGGTAAACGAGACAGCATTTACACAACAAACCCAAACCGGTAATTCATATGGCGCTTATGCTAACCTGTCGCTTCGCTACACGCTGTTTAACGGAAGCCAGCTCAGGCGCGCGGTGGACAACGCGCAGATTCAGGAAAAGATAGCCCAACTGACCACCGATCAATTGAAAGCTACCCTGGAAAACAGTTTGCTGGCGGGGCATGACTTGTATAACCTGCGGAAGCAGTTGGTGCAAATCGCAATCATTAAGTTGCAGGCTGCTGAATTAAATTTGAACCTGGCCAATGAGCGGTACAAGAACGGTGCGCTCAGTGCCATCGACTTGCGCATTGTTCAAGAAAACTATCGGGCGGCAGCGCTCGAAAAATTTGCAGCTATTTATGCAGGGCTTTCAAGTAAGTTGGATTTGGTGCGTTTGACGGGCGGGTTGGTGGATAGGTTTCCTGCGAAGTGATAGGTGGAGGTTTACTACTGAGCAGCGCTCTCTTCCACCACTGAATTCTCTTCGCGCTTGGTCACCCAAAAATTGTTATACCCTTCACCCTGTTGAATTTGGATCAAGCCGGTTGCCAGCATTTCCAAAATGGCGAGGAAGTTAAAAATCAAAGCGATTCGAGTGGGTGCTTTTTCAAAAAGCTCGGTAAAAGCCACACGTGGCTTGGCCAACACGGCATTCATAATGTGTTCTTTTTGCCCCTCGATGGTAAACGGGTATTGAATAACTTCATGAACGGGTCTGTTTTTTTCATCCTCTGCCCGCTTCAACACTTTTTCAAAAACAGTGAGTAACTTGAATAAGTCAACATCCTGCAACTCCGCTTCAATGTTGGTAGTCTCGGCCAATTGCTTCAACTCCTTCATCAAATTGCCCCGCTTCTCCTTCATCAGTTCCACCTCCTCCATTTTGTGGAACTGCTCCACCACAGATTTGTACTTCTTGTATTCAAGCAAGTGTTTCACCAACTCTTCGCGCGGGTCTATCTCATTACCTTGCTCGTCTAACTGCGGCCGGGGCAACAACATTTTTGATTTGATGCGCATGAGCGTGGCCGCCACCAAAATAAACTCACTGGCCACTTCAATGTTGAGGGTTTCTAGCTGGCGGATATACTCCAAAAAATCGTTGGTGATTTTGGCAATCGGAATGTCGTTGATGTCCAACTCATCGCGCTCGATAAAAAACAACAACAAATCGAATGGCCCTTCAAACAAGGGCAGGCGCACCTCAAAAGTATCTTTCTGCTCCATATCGTTCATCAACGGATTCATGCCAGGCATTTTTTGCTCACCCCCGGAAAAAAGTGGTTCTCCTGCTAAAACAGGGAAACAAAAGTATTAAAACCACCTTTAAAAACCCTGTCAATGGGCAAATCCTTACTTTTGTTTAATGATTTAACCAATAACCGCAAAAACACTTACCTTACAACGCTGTTTGATTAATAGATTGGATCAATAGAATAGAACCCATGCTTATTACACCGGGAAAATTGCTGGCTAAAATCAATAGCCCACAAGACCTGAAAAGTCTTGACCAGGCACAGTTGGTGCAACTTTGTGATGAATTAAGGCATTTTATAGTTGATAATGTATCGGTTTATGGTGGGCATTTTGGCGCAAGCCTAGGCGTGGTTGAGCTAACGGTAGCGCTGCACCACGTATTCAACGCTCCTTACGATCAGCTCGTGTGGGATGTAGGACACCAGGCATACGGCCACAAAATCCTTACGGGAAGGCGCGATGTGTTCCATACCAACCGCGTGTACAAGGGTATTTCCGGTTTCCCAAAAAGAAAAGAGAGTGAGTACGACACGTTTGGGGTAGGTCATTCGTCAACTTCTGTGTCGGCAGCACTTGGCATGGCCATGGCATCTAAGTACATGGGCATACAAGACAAGCAACACGTGGCCATCATTGGCGATGGAGCCCTCACTGGCGGTATGGCCTTTGAAGCTCTAAACCATGCAGGGGTATCTGATACCAACCTGTTGGTTATCTTAAATGATAACTGTATGTCGATAGACCCCAACGTGGGGGCGCTAAAAGATTACCTAACGGACATTACAACATCAAAAACATACAATCGGTTGAAAGACGATGTATGGAACTTGCTGGGGAAACTCTCGACCGTTGGGAAGAGCGCGCAAGAAGTAGCCTCAAAAATTGAAAACGGGATCAAGTCGGTGTTGCTTAGCCAGAGTAACCTGTTTGAATCACTGAACCTTCGGTATTTTGGCCCTGTAGACGGCCACGATGTGAACCACATTGTACACGTTTTAAACGATTTGAAGAATATAAAAGGTCCGAAGTTGCTGCATTGTATCACCGTAAAGGGGAAGGGCTATGCACCTGCCGAAAAAGGCAACGCCACCACGTGGCACGCACCAGGCACTTTTGATAAAATTACGGGCGAGATCCATAAAAAATCCTACGAAAAGCCACAGGCACCCAAATACCAGGATGTATTTGGGCATACCCTCGTTGAATTGGCCAAAGCCAACGATAAGATTATGGGCATCACCCCGGCCATGCCATCGGGCTCGTCAATGAACATAATGATGAAAGAAATGCCTCATCGCGCGTTTGATGTAGGCATAGCAGAGCAGCATGCAGTAACTTTTTCTGCAGGCTTGGCCACACAGGGCCTTGTGCCGTTTTGCAATATCTACAGTTCGTTCATGCAGCGTGCCTACGACCAAGTAGTGCATGATGTATGCATACAAAACCTGCCGGTTAACTTTTGCCTTGACCGGGCAGGCTATGCTGGGGCAGACGGCCCCACGCACCACGGTGCGTATGACATTGCCTATTTCAGATGCATACCCAACATGGTTGTGGCAGCACCGATGAATGAGCAAGAATTGAGAAACTTGATGTATACTGCTCAATTGCCCAGAAAAGGCGAAGCGTTTTCGATCCGATACCCCCGCGGGCAGGGTGTGATGCCCAACTGGAAGACGCCTTTTGAGGCAATCAAAATCGGTACAGGCAGGGTGATTCGCGAAGGTGAAGATCTGGCGATCCTCACATTGGGTCACATTGGCAATTATGCAGTGGAGGTGTGCGATAAGTTGGCGATGCAGGGCATCCATATCGGGCATTTCGACCTGCGCTTTGCCAAGCCGCTCGATGAGGACATGTTGCATGAGATTTTTAGGAGGTACACCAAAATCATGACGGTGGAAGATGGCTGTGTACAGGGTGGCGTTGGGTCTGCCGTACTTGAATTCATGGCCGACCATCAATACAATGCCGAAGTAAAGCGCCTGGGCATCCCAGACAGAATCATTGAACATGGCGAGCAACTTGAACTTCATCGCGAAACCGGTTTTGACCCTGACGCGATCGAACAAACAGTGTTGCTCATGCTCGAGCCCTCCAAGCAACTGGTGTAATACCATACATGGCGTTTGTTTACCACCGGCAACTGGGCGCGGGATCGCCTTTGGTGCTCATCCACGGCTTTTGCGAAACCCACCAAATTTGGGATGATCTGGCAGTTAGTTTGTCACAGGATTTCACGGTTTTTGTCCCAGACCTGCCGGGTTTTGGCCGCAGCCAATCACTGCCCTCTGTTTTCACGCTTGATGATGTCGCAGATACCATGCTGCTGTGGCTGCACTCTTTAACCACCCAGCCTGTTGTGGTGATTGGCCATTCGCTGGGTGGATATGTGGCGATGGCCATGGCGGCAAAACACCCGCTGGCGTTTGCGGGCGTGGGGCTTTTCCATTCTACCGCCTCGGCCGATACGGAGGAGAAAAGGCAAAACCGCAACAAAACGATTGATTTTGTAAGAGAAAATGGCATCAAACCGTTTGTGGACGTATTTGTGCCCGGATTGTTCTACCAAAAGGCAAACCCCCACATCAATAGGGTGAGACAGATGGCGCAGGAAACACCCCTCGAAACGCTGATAGGATATACCGTTGCAATGCGCGATCGCCCTGCCCGCGAAAACTGGTTGCGAACATTTCAGAATAATTTTTTGATCTTGGCTGGTGACCAAGACCCCATTATTCCGATCAATTCGCTCAAAATCCAATCAGCGCTTGGCTCAAAAACTACTTTTTGCGAACTGCCACACGTGGGCCACATGGGTATGTTTGAGGCTCCCTCTGAAGCTACCCAAACAATTCTTCGTTTTGCTTTCGGGTGTTTCAAAGGGCAGGCAGACTAAATTTCCAACGCTTTTTACGTCATTTTTTGGAAAAATTCATCGCTTTTGTTTTATCTTTGAATTTAGACTCACTCATACCTGAACGAAACTATCGTAACTCCATTAAAACCCTATGAGCTATGTTACAACCTTTAATTGATCCACACAAGTACGACAGTTGGAATGCGCTTGCGACCAATTTGGCTTTTGTTTTTTGGGCAGCTGCGCTGCTGATAGCGTTGGCATATTTTATAAGGTTAAATGGCATTGGCGGCAACAAGAACAAGTATGACTTTATCAATAAGTATGAGATCAGATGGCTGTGGATCGCCACGATTGTCTTTGTGATCGGTCTGTGCTGTTATTTCAATTCAAACATCGAAAACATGAACCCTGTTCTGTTTTTTGTGCGTTCTTTTACCACCATTGCCTTTGGTTTGGTTGTGGCATTGATCATTCAAAACCTCTTGAAATTTTACTACCCTTTCTTCATAGAAAAGCGCTTGAAAGTACTCCGGTATAAACCACGGATTTCTCCTAAGAGCGGAAAGCCAATGAAGTTGTTGAGTGAAGAAGAAGAAGATGCTTACCTGGATGAAGGTATGCAGGCTGAAGAGAATGTGTTCTCTGTAGACTATGATGTGTGGATTGATGAAGAAACCGGTTACACTCAAATTGAAAAGTATGCAGGTCACCTGCACGCGATTCAATGCCCGGAGTGCAATTATCAAACCTTTAAGGTGGTAAGAGAGGAAATCACCAAAGCACCAACAACTTCTGAGGAAGGCGAAGTGGTGAAGCATTACCAGTGCGGGTATTGCGGTTATAAAGCCAAGAAGGTGTTACCGTTGAAGCAGCACGCAAGCAAAATAGAGCAGGCTGCTGCTGCCTCATAATAGTTGATTACCCGAGTATTGTTTGAAAGAGCTCCAACCGGAGCTTTTTCATTTTTCACCCAGTTCAGAAGGTAGTTTGATCTGATCAGAATAGAACTTCATTCGGGTATGTGAGTGATCAAGCGGAACGATGCGCTCGATCAGCGTTTGTTTGTGGTTGATAAAAACCTCCACGTAATCACTGCCCAGCAAGTACAGGTTGACTTTGTAGCGGTAGTACCGAATGGCCATTACAAACTGGGCATGCTCATACAAGGCCGATATCTTTTTTTCGAGCGGGAGGGCAGCCAGTTGTCTCCAATTCATAGAAAGCGAAGGTAGTGTTTTGGATGGCGTTGAGCAAGTTGGTGATGGCACCGATCAACAATAGCGTTTTTGTGCAATGTGATTGATGATCAATTTATCACAGAATTGTCATGTGAAATTATTTATCATGGCAATTCTTCCCGGGGGTTACAAATGCTAAAGGTGTCGCAAGGATTGTCTTGGTAAATGCTGACGTTGAAAATGAAAGAAAAATTTTCGACAATAATAACATCCAATCCCTTCATTTTCAATCGTCAGCACGAGATACAAAATTTTTTGGATTTACTGCGCCCAACGGATGCATCAGCGATTACGAGACCGCAATCTCAGAACACCTAAAACAAGGTTTCAAAAAGGATCAAGACAGCAGTGGCAGATGATGGTGAGCACCCGCTCGAACAACAACCTCATGAAGGTATTCAACGGTGCGAATCAGGATGTACTCATTTACAGGCTCTTTTTTGCCGGTTGTCGCCTCTGGCGCTGCGTAATCAAAAGGCACACCGTCAGCTAATGCCTGTCCATAGCTGCATCTCCACTTGTTGGCGCTGCGACAAGTAAGATTTGTACGTATCTGAAAAATTTGTGCGATGGGCAATCGCTTCTCCATAGTTACCCATTAGCGAAATCATCAATTCACACGCTTCGCGCACGGCTTGCTTGCCGCCCGGTTGGCTCGTCATGTAATCTGCCAAGCTGTTTTCTTTCAAGTATTCGGTAAACATCGGGTTACTGGCGCGGTGGGCATTGATGCGCACGCCACACTTTGCGGCAACTGCCAAATCAAGCACATCGTCATACACAAATGCAACTTCACTTGCTTTAAGTTGGTGGGTCGCCAACAGGTGCTCAAAAGATTTGATTTTATTTGACGCTTTGAAATACAGCGAGTTAAAATGCTCGCGTTGGGCGAGGTAGTGAGCCGCCTCGTTTTCCTCACCAGTAATAATGGCCGTCAGCGGGAGTTCTTGTGTTTTTAACCAGTAACTGAAGCGCAGCATGTTCGTGCCCATGGCATCGGGCTCACTGAATCCACTCCCTTGGTGGTTATGCTTGGACCCATCGTTGAAGACGCCATCCCAGTCAAAGACAAATGCCTTTACCTTTTGCAGTTTTCGTGCAATGAAGTTGCCCGGCACACAAAACGTTCCACCTGCTTGAGTAAATAAATTCTGAATTGATTCGGTATCCAATACTTATGCTGTTGTGTCGGTTGATAAGAATTTTTCCTCACCCCAATAAAACTTACCCGTTTGCAGGATTTATCAAAACCCCTCTCCCCGGGGGAGGGTTATAATGTGACAAGGTTAACCGATGAGCCAACGGGTTGAGGGTAGTAGTTAAGCTGTCAATAAGATCAGTCCTTCAGATCTTGAATATCGAGCATGCCAACGGGCTTGCCATCATCGGTCACCAAAATGGTATCTACCTTGGTCTTTTTAAACAAATCGGCTGCTTCATTCAACAACGAATCGGCATCAATGGATACGGGTTCTTTGTATTGGAACTCACCAATTTTTTTGTTCAGCACATCGCGACCGTTCTCTTGCAATTTTCTTCTCAAGTCGCCATCGGTAAACACACCCAACACCTTATTGTCTTTGGTTACGGTAATGCTTCCAAAACCATATTCCGTCATTTTCACCAACGCTTCGGTCACGGTAGTGTCGGCAGAAACCACAGGGTTTTTGCTGCTCAGTACATCTTTCACGCGTACGGTCATCAATTTGGTGTGCTCTACAAATTGTTGCGTACCCAAAGCTGTCAGGTTATTGTCGGTCAATGCTTTCATCACCTTCCAGGGAGCTGTGATGGTGTGCACACCAATGTTGATGGCATTGCGAACGTGCTCTGCATGACGCACCGATGAGAACATCACTTTGGTATCGTATCCATAATGATCAACTGCATCCACACATTGCGCAACCAAATCCAACGCATCGTGGCCTTGGTCTTGCAAGCGACCTACCAACGGGCACACATAAGTTGCGCCCGCGTGCATGGCCATATAAGCTTGCTGAAGGGTGTACACCAAGTGCACGTTTACCAACAAACCTTCTTTGCGCAGTAAGTTGCACGCCTTTACGCCCTCCAATGAAACAGGGATTTTGAAAACGGTTTTCTTTGGATCCAAGCCCAAGTCTAACTGGCGTTTGGCCTCTTTCAAAACATCAGCAGCCGTATTGCCCAATGCTTCAATCTGCAGCACCGGCACGATTTTAGAAAGTTTTACAATCAAGCCATCAATATCAGTAACCCCACCGCGGTGCATGAAAGTAGGGGTGGTGGTTAATCCGTTGAGGAAACCGAGTTGAAATGCTTCTTCAATTTCTTTGAGGTCGGCTGAGTCGAGGTATAATTCCATGTTATAGTTAGTTAAGAAATAGATTTTTGTAAAGGTTAATGGGCTACCAACGATTTGGTGCGATATTTTACTTCCACTTGATGCAGTTCAATCAATGGCTTTAAGAACTCCTCCAAATGGCCGATATGGAGTTGACTGGCGGCATCGCACAAAGCTTTATCAGGGTCAGGGTGTGCTTCGATGAACAAACCATCTACCCCTGCGGCAATACCTGCGCGCGAAAGCACCGGCAAAAACTCTCTTGCCCCACCTTTGGCATCGGCACTGGGTATGCCATACTTGCGGATGGCATGTGTTACGTCAAATACTACAGGGTAGCCCAGTTTGTTCATGTGGTAGAAACTGCGAGGGTCCACCACCAAGTCGTTATACCCAAAGGTAAAGCCCCGTTCGGTCAGAATAATCTGATCGTTGCCACTGTCTATGCACTTGCCAACAGGGTGTTTCATATTGTCGGGTGCCAAAAATTGGCCATGCTTAATATTTATCACACGGTTGGTTTTGGCTGCTGCCACCATTAAGTCGGTTTGCATACATAAGTAAGCGGGGATTTGCAGCACGTCTACCACTTCGGCCACGGGTGCAGCCTGTTCGGGGTAGTGGATGTCTGTGAGCACCGGAAATCCGAATTGTTCCTTGATTTTCGCCAGGAGTTTGATACCCTTGTACAGCCCGGGGCCGGTGTAGTACTTTAGGCTGCTGCGGTTGTCTTTTTGAAAGGAAGACTTGTAAATGATCTTGATGTGGAGACGCTCACCGATTTCTTTGAGCCGCTCTGCCACGTTCATCATCATTTTTTCTTCTTCAATGACACAGGGGCCAGAAATGAGGAATAGTTCATCTGTTCCGCACTCGATTGTCCCCACCCGCACTATTTTCTTGTCCATAGAGGTCAGTTTATCAAAATTGACTGCAAAAATAGCAATAAATCGGGGTTCAGGAGCCAGAAATTTCGCACACTGGCGATTGACAGAAGCCCGTGGGGTTCGAACAATATGTTCAACATCTCAACGTTTTTTGAATCAACCCCATTGACCGCCACAATTTCACTAACTTCGCTCTTTACACTACTTGTTCTTGTGTTGCCATATCGCCTATTTTCATACCGCATATTTATCATTTTTGCCTTGGCGTATCTCATACTGGCGGGGTGCAACATCGACCAAAAGAGCGTTACCTCTAATTTTTTCCACAATACCACTGCGCACTACAACGGATTCTTTTACGCGCGCGAAAAAGCCCGCGAGGTTGAAAAAGCCTTCCTTAAAACGTTGGATGACGACCCCACTCAAATTTTGAGGCTGTTTCCGGGATTAGATACCATTAAGGCCAAGGCCTTTGTGAAGGATACAGATGAGATCATCAAGATGGCTTCAATTTCGATTCAGCGCCACCCCAACAGCAAGTGGGTAGATGATAACTACATTCAGGTGGGCTTGGCACGGCTTTACTCTTGCGATTTTCAAAATGCCATTCTCACCTTCAAGTATGTGAATACCAAAAGCCCATCGCCAGAAGTACGGCACCTCGCGCTGGTTTACCTGCTGCGAACATTTACCGAAATGGGCGACTTTGACCGTGGAGAAGAGGTGTTCCGTTTTTTGGAAAAAGAAAAGCTGAGCAGAGAAAATGCTAAGCGACTGTATTTGGAGAAGGCCTACCACTACCAGTTGAAGAATGACTATGACAACATGGTGCACAATCTATCGAAAGCAGATACCCTGCTGAGGCGCTCCGACAGAAGGGGACGAATTTATTTTATCGTTGGCCAGGTATACCAAAAGCTGGGCTTTCATTCGGAGGCCTATAATTTCTACAGGAAGTGTTTGGGCACCAACCCGGAGTATGAGATCGATTTTTATGCGCGGCTCAACATGGCGCAGGTAGCCAAACTTGATGACAAACAAGATGCAAAACTGGTGCGAAGGCAGTTTGCAAAAATGCTGGACGATGCCAAAAACAGCGAGTTTCGCGATAAGATACACTACGAATGGGGTGAGTTTGAACGCAAACAAGGCTTGGTAGTTGAAGCCATTACACAATATACACAGGCAGCCCATGCCGGCAAAAGTAAGCGCATTCAAGGGCAGGCTTACCTGCGCACCGGCCAACTGTATTTTGACACACTGAAGAAATATAGCCTCGCCAAGCTTTATTACGACAGCGCAGTGGGTGCGCTCCCCAAGGATTTCGAGAATCTTGATCTGATCAAAAAGCGGCAGGAACTACTGGGCCAGTTTGCGAAATACACGCAGGCCATCATCCTCAACGACAGTCTGCTGTACCTGGCATCGCTGGATACTGCGGTAGCCCGGGCAAAATTGGATTCTGCTTTTGCAGCACGTGATAAGAAAGCCACGGCAAGCAAAAAGAAGAAGAGACGAAGCGAAACCGGTGGCGGTGGTGGTAATTTATCACCCATTATACCCGGCCAGGCTACCGGCACGTCAGATTGGTATTTTGGCAACCCCGACTTGGTGGCCTCGGGGGAATCAGAGTTTCAGCGGACGTGGGGCAATATACCCCTAGAAGATAATTGGAGAAGGTCAAACAAAACGGCTGTAACCGATGCAGTGGCAGCAGGCATTGCCCCACCCGTGGCGCAACCCGATGCCGGTGATAAAACCAAGTTACAGGAGCTGACCCCTGCCAAAGAGGAAAGGGGCAAAGAAACGGCAAAACTCATCGCACTGCTTCCGCGGTCTGAGAAACAACAAAAAGAGGCACTGGCCAAAATTGAAGAGGGGTATTATAAAT
>DHLV01000243.1:37050-41529 GCA_002405445.1 Flammeovirgaceae bacterium UBA4659
CACTGGCCAAAATTGAAGAGGTGTATTATAAATTGGGCGATTTGTATTATTTCAATTTGAATGAAAAAAGAAATGCGTATGATTCTTACTCAAAACTTTTGGAACGATTCCCTTCTTCTGAATTTAAACCCGAGGCACTGTATAAGTTATTCTTGATTTTTAGGGATACCGATCCCGACAAGTCAGCAGTATATGCACAAATGCTGAAAGACCAATTTCCCAATGCCACCGTTACCAAAATCATGTTGAACCCAAACTACTTAATGGAAACAAGCGTGGCTGCGGAAAAGCAAAAGTTGATCTACAAGGGAGCGTACGCCAACTTTCAACAGAATAACCTGCGCGCAGCACAAGACCAACTTGAGCTGGCATACCGCGAGGGCGAAACAGGATTTACACCTCAGCTCGACCTTCTTAAAATATTGATTGTAGGTAAAACAGAAGACGTGAGTAAATACCAGTATGAGCTTGAAACATTTATCAAAAAATATCCGGCCGAGCCGTCCAAGCCTTACGCAGAAGAGCTGCTGGCATCTTCCAAAACACTCCTGGCCAGACTTGAGAAAGCCAAGGGTATACAATTCAGCAAGGCATTGAATGGAGCGCATTATTTTGTGAGCATCCATAAAACTTCCGACAAAATCACCAATGCCGTGAACGATGCACTCGATCAATTCAGCAACACACATTGGAAGGACGCAAAGTTGACCACCTCAAACCTAGCACTCAATGACGAGAGCATTGTTACCATGGTGGTGGAGTTTCCCGACAGGGAGATGGCACTCGGATACTTCGACAAATTCCTTGCTCAACTCAGCAAAGTCAAACCGTTTGCCAATTATAAATTCTATAATTTTGTGATCACAAAGGAGAATTTCCAGCTATTTTACCGAACCAAGGCATTAGATGAGTACCTCACCTTCTTCGACAGGAACTATCAAAAGCAAAGTCAGTAAGATTTTGGCCATCAAAAAGCCATGGATACCCAAAGCGATCAAATATAGCTCTTGGGCGTTTTTGTTTTTTGTGGTGGGCTTTCCGCTTTATATCTGGACGGTGAAGATCGATTTGTTCGGGTTGTATGGGGGCATGCCCAGTTTGGCCGAAATCGAAAATCCAGACAACGACCTTTCGTCTGAAATCATTTCTGCTGATGGCGTTTCGTTGGGGCGGTACTTTCGGTACAACCGAAGTCAAGTGCATTTCAATCAACTCTCGCCAGATTTGGTCAATACTTTGTTGATTTCAGAGGACCACCGCTTTTATGATCATTCGGGTTTGGACTTGCCTGCGTTTCTGCGCGTGATCAAAGGTTTGGTGACGTTAAGCCCTGCCGGGGGCGGCAGCACGCTGACGCAGCAGTTGGCAAAAAATCTCTATACGATGAATCCCGATAAGGGTTTGGATGGCTGGCTCGCCAAACTCGGAAAATATCCGCGCAGGATCATTCAAAAAACCAAAGAGTGGATTATTGCCGTTGACCTGGAGGAGAATTTCACCAAAGAGGAAATTATTGCGCTATACCTGAATACGTGCGATTTCAGCAGCGGCTCGTTTGGAATAAAAGTGGCTGCCGAAACGTATTTCAAAAAACAACCCGACAGTCTTAACCTGCAAGAGTCTGCCGTGCTGGTAGGCATGTTGCAGGCACCCACCAAGTTTAACCCATATCGTAACCCGCAAAACTCATTGGGCAAGCGTAACGAAGTGTTGACAAAAGTGTATCGCCACGGTTATAAAATCAAAACGCGCCAACAGTTTGACTCGGTAAAGGTGTTGCCCATTGAGTTGAAGTATTCTGTTCAGAACCAAAATGAAGGATTGGCGACTTACTTCCGCACCGTGCTCGGAAACTACCTGTTAAAGTATTGCAATGAGCGAGGCATTGACCTGTATAACTCGGGTTTGAAAATACATACCACCATCGACAGCCGGTTACAGAAGTACGCAGAGGAAGCGATGAACGAGCACATGAAGGTACTGCAGCAGTTATTCTTTTACGAGTGGAAGCGCAGAAACAGAAACCCCTGGGTAGACGAAGATGGCGTAGAGGTCAAGGACTTCCTCATCAAGCGCATCAAACAAACAGATGCCTACAAAGAGTATGTAGAAAAGTACGGTGAAAATTCTGACTCGCTGAAGATCATGTTGAAGTTGAAAAAGCCCATGACCATCTTCACATGGAATGGCGAACGCGATACACTGTTTAGCAGTTATGATTCTTTGAATTATTACAAGCGATTTTTGCAGTCGGGTTTAATGAGCATGGATCCCAATACCGGGCATATCAAAGCGTGGGTAGGGGGTTTTAACCACAAGTATTTTAAGTTTGACCACGTGCGTCAGGGCAAGCGACAGCCGGGCTCAACGTTCAAAGCTTTTGTGTATGGCCTGGCGATGGAAAACAACTATTCGCCTTGCCACAAAGAAAAAGACATCTCGCCACAATTTGATATCCCCGGTCAGCCGCCTTGGTACCCGCTCAATGCCGAAGGCAACAGGGGTACAGGCAAGGAGATGACCATCCGCCAAGCAATGGCGCAGTCGATCAACTCCATTACAGCCATCATGATGCAAAAATTAGGAGAGGAAAACGTAGTGGAATTTGCCCACCGTGTGGGAATTGAGAGCAAATTGGATGCAGTACCTTCTCTTTGCTTGGGCACCAGCGATGTATCGCTTTTCGAGATGGTTGGTGCATACAGCACGTTTGTTAATGGAGGCATTAACACCGAACCATTCTTCATCACGCGTATTGAAGACAAGAATGGCAACGTAATCGAAAACTTTGTGCCCAAAACAAAGCAAGCCATTGATGAACAAACCGCTTACAAAATGGTGTATATGCTGCGCGGAGGCGCAGAAGAGCGAGGTGGTACTTCGTTGGGGCTGTCGCCCGAGTTGAGACGCGACAACGAGATTGGTGGAAAAACCGGAACGACCAACGATGCATCAGACGGCTGGTACATGGGGTTGACTCACAACTTGGTGACGGGCGTGTGGGTAGGAGGCGATGAGCGTGCGGTACATTTTCCTTCATGGGATTTTGGCCAAGGGGGCAGAACGGCAAGGCCGATTTGGGATAAGTTTATGATGAAGGTCTATGCCGATCCAAAAACAGGTATCACCAAAGGTTTCTTTAAGAGGCCGACATCAGGTGTAGATGTTTCGGTGGAGTGCGCCAAAGCAACGGACTCGCAGCAAACAGAAAATCCTGAAGAGGAAATGGACATTAAAAACTGAAAAAGTTAAAAGGCAAAAGTTGAAAGTTAAAAGTGCAGACTTTCAACTTTTTACTTTCAACTTTCTACTTTGAATGATTAAAGACCAACTCGCTTCCCTCCCCGATTCGCCCGGTGTTTACCGCTACTACAACGCAGATGGCGTATTGATTTATGTGGGCAAAGCCAAGAGTTTAAAAAAGCGCGTCAGCAGTTACTTCAATAAGCAATCACAATACAACCGCAAGACCGAGAAACTCGTAAGCGAGATTGCGCGTATGGAGTTTACCTTGGCCAACACAGAGTTTGATGCGCTGTTGTTGGAGAACAACCTCATCAAACAAAATCAGCCGAAGTACAATATCTTGTTGAAGGATGACAAGACGTTTCCTTACATCTGTATTTTAAAAGAGCGCTTTCCCAGAATTATCTCTACGCGTAAGTATATCTCCAAACAAGGCGAGTATTTTGGACCATATTCCAGTGTAAGTGCAATGAACAGCGTGTTGGAGTTAGTGCGTCAGTTGTACTCTATCCGCACGTGCTCTTTGTTGCTTTCGCAGGAGAATGTTGAAGAGAAGAAATTCAAAGTCTGTTTGGAATATCATATCGGTAATTGCAAAGGGCCTTGCGCGGGATTGTATGATGAGATCGGTTACAATGAAGAAATTGCACAAGCCCGAAATGTGCTGAAGGGCAACATGAGTATTGTAGAAGATCATTTTCAAACGCAGATGAGGTTTGCAGCCGAGCGATTGGAATTTGAGCGCGCTGCTTTTTTTAAGTCTAAGCTCGAAAAGCTGGAGAAGTTCCAGACCAAGTCGTTGGTGGTTAACCGCAAGCTTACCGATATAGATGTAGTCACCATCGCCAGCAGTGAAACGGATGCGTTTGTCAACTACCTGCAGATAAAGGAGGGCGCAATTGTATTTTCGAAGAATTTGGAAATCAAGAAGAAATTAGATGAAAGCGATGACGACCTACTGAGCATGGCCGTGCAAGAGCTGCGGAGCGAATACCACAGCAGCAATCCTGAAGTGTATACCAACTTGGCGCTCACTGTAAAGTCAGACCAATTTGAAAATGTGGTTCCGCAAATTGGCGACAAGAAAAAGTTGGTTGACCTATCGCTCAAGAATGCATTGTACCTGAAGCGCGAACGCGAAATCAGCAAAGAAGAAAAGAAAAGCAAAAAGAACGAGGTGCTGCATATTATGATGAAGGATTTGCGTTTGATGCAGTACCCAAAAATTATCGA
>DHLV01000243.1:41753-49042 GCA_002405445.1 Flammeovirgaceae bacterium UBA4659
AAGAAAGGTTACCGGCATTTTAACATTAAGACGGTAGTTGGGCCGGATGACTTTGCTTCCATGAAAGAAATTGTAGGCAGGCGTTACAAGCGCATCATGGAAGAACAAGGCGAGTACCCACAGTTAATAATTGTAGATGGTGGCAAAGGCCAGTTGAGCAGCGCGTGCGATGCGTTGAAGGAGTTGGGACTGTATGGCAAAATACCCATTGTGGGCATCGCTAAAAAATTGGAGGAGATTTATTACCCCGAAGATCCTTTGCCGTTGTTAATCAGCAAGAAGTCGCCCGCGTTGTTGTTAATTCAGCGGGTGCGCGATGAAGCCCACCGCTTTGGCATCACCTTCCACCGGTTGAAAAGGAGTAATTCAACATTTGTGACGGAGCTCGAAAATATTCCGGGCATCGGCAAGAAAACGGCAGACAAGTTGCTGGCCCACTTTAAATCATTTAAAAAAATCAAAGAGGCCAGCGAGGAAGAATTGATTGCTATTGCCGGTGAAAAAGTGGCGAAGGCGATAAAATCAGTTTAATTTTTTTTCCTGAACCTGCTAATTGATTACAACAGCAAGGGAAATCTGTATTGTAGTGCTGGTAGTAATGTTTGACCTAGCAATGGTCAAATTGGGGTTGGACTTGATGATATCAATTATTCCCCAGTTATATCGGGCGTTCACGATAATTCTATCGAAGTGAAATCCCAACCCGCCAACCAATGACGCATCAATTGGTTTTAATGAGCTTTTGATGTCAGTCCCAACTCCATTGCTATACGCCCCTGCAGATGTTACTAAACCCACCTGCCCGCCAATCTGTAAGAATAGCCACTTGTACTCGTAGATATTTACTAGCAATGGCAAGCTTAAGTAGTCTATGCGAACCTCACCATCAATCACTTTGGCGCCTTGACGAGAGAATAGCAGCTCGGACGAGAGTTTGATATTTTCTGATAGACTGAACTGCGCAAAAAACCCTATATGATAACTTGGGTAATATGAATATGCATCCCCCGACAAGTCAGAATTGCTCCAACCCGCTTTCAATCCTAATTTTTGCGCGGAGGAAGTGATTGGGATTAAGAACAAAAGCCCAACTAACTTTTTCATTTATCGCTACATATTCTTCTTCACCAAAGGTGGAATCACCCCCATATTGTACCACGTAAACGCAAATTGGTCGGCTGTTGCATCCAATGCTTTTGAAAGATTGGATGAGCCATGGCCAGACTTAGTATCAATGCGAATCAACTGAGGGTTATCACCCACGTTGCTCTCTTGCAAGGTGGCCGCAAACTTAAATGAGTGGGCAGGCACCACACGGTCGTCATGGTCTGCAGTGGTGACTAGGGTAGCCGGATAATTGGTGCCGGGTTTTAAAGCATGAACGGGAGAATATTTTTGCAAGTACTCCATCATCTCTTTCGAGTCATCGGCTGTGCCGTAGTCGTAGGCCCATCCCGCCCCAGCGGTAAACTTATGATAGCGCAGCATGTCCATCACGCCTACGGCAGGCAACGCCACTTTTGCTAAGTCGGGGCGCTGTGTCATGGTTGCCCCAACCAGAAGGCCACCGTTAGAGCCGCCCACAATGGCCAAGTGATTGTTTGATGTGTATTTTTCTTTGATGAGGTATTCACCCGCAGCAATGAAATCGTCAAACACATTTTGCTTGTTCATCTGCCGACCGGCATCGTGCCATTTTTCGCCATACTCTCCGCCACCGCGCAGGTTCGGTTGAGCAAACACCCCGCTATTTTCTAACCACACAATGCGCGAAGTGCTAAACGAAGGCGTAAGGCTGATACCGAAACCACCGTACGCATAGAGCCAGGTAGGGTTCTTGCCATTGAGCTCCAAACCTTTTTTGTGTACAACAAACATTGGTACCTTTGTTCCGTCTTTGCTGGTGTAGAAAACTTGCTTCGTTTCGTAGCCGCTAGGGTCAAAATCAACTTTGGGTTGTGCATACAAACTTGATTTGCCACTGGCGATGTTGTACTTGTAGATAGAAGTAGGCGTGGTAAAAGAAGTGAAGGAATAGTAAACTTCTTTTTCATCTACTCGGCCACCAAATCCACCGGCCGATCCGATGCCGGGCAACTCCACATCGCGTTCCAGCTTTCCGGTGTAGTCAAATTGTTTTACCAACGTGCTGGCGTCTTTTAGGTAGTTAACAAACATTTTCTTGTTAGCAGTTGAAACGCCCTGCATGGCGTTGTCTGTTTCCGGTACAATGTCTTTCCAATTCTCAACAGTGGGTTTTGAGAAATCAACCGACACAATGCGGTCGTTGGGGGCATTGAAGTTGGTTTGAATAATCAATCTGCTGCCATCGTTGTCGATTACGTTATGGTTGTTGTCAAAATTGCCCACCAGCGTCACCAGTTTTCCTTTCAAATCTTTCAGGTCTTGCACATACAATTCATTCCCGGTGGTGCTTACAGCGGCCGAGATTATCAAGAAGCGTTCGTCTTCCGTAAGACCTGCACCAATGTAGCGTCTAGGTGTTTTCTCACCACCGAAAATCATGGCATCTGCAGATTGAGGGGTGCCCAGTTTATGGAAATAAACTTTATGGTATTGTGTTTTCGCAGACAGCTCAGAACCCTTGGGTTTGTCGTAGCTGCTATAATAAAAACCTTCGTTGCCTTTCCAGGTGATGCCGGTAAACTTCAGATTGATAAGCGTATCCCCAATCACCGACTTGTCTTCGGCTTTCATCACTACAGCCTTGCGCCAATCGGAGCCGCCTTCTTGAATCAAAATCGCCAGCAGCGAACCGTCTTTGGTAAAGAACATTCCCCCTAAAGCCGTGGTCCCATCTTTCGAAAAGGTGTTGGGGTCCAAGAAAACTTCTTCTGTGCCATTTTCACCTTTTTTGCGATACTGCACATTGTGGTTTTGAAGGCCACTGTTTTTTGAATAGTAGATATAGCTGCCTTCGCGATAGGGAGCGGAGAGGCGCTCGTAGTTTTGCACTTCATCCAATCTCTTCCGAATGGCATCGCGGAAAGGGATATTCTTCAGGTACCCGAAAGTCACGTCATTTTGTGCCGTCACCCAATTGGCGGTTTGTTGCGCGGTGTCATTTTCTAACCAGCGGTACGGGTCTGCCACTGGCACACCGAAGAGGGTGTCCATCACGTTACCTTTTTCAGTAACGGGGTATTTTGATACTTCTGATTTTTTGGGTTGCGAGCAAGCCACTGCAATGGCTGCAATGAGGAGAAGCTTTTTCATGACGCGGTTGTTTTGAACGGGAAAAGTATAAAAATAGCAGGCGATTGCCAACAATTTGTGAGGCCGATGGTTACGAGCCGGGTACAGCAAATACCGAAAATATGGTGGCTGTTGCATTGTAATTGCCTTGAATCGGTAAATTTGGCCTATGAAGACAACTTATCTATCCATTCTAAATCTTCTTGCATTGGTGGCCGTCATGGTGGTCAACACCATGGCTGTTACATTGCCGATCAACGGCATGAGCACCGGAGCCATTTCTGATATGTACCCCAGCCTTTTTACCCCGGCAGGTTTCACCTTTTCGGTTTGGAGTGTCATTTACTTGCTGCTGATCACATTTTCTGTTGCACAATTTTGGTTGCAACGTCAGCCCTATTTCGCAGAATTTTCATTGTGGTTTTTGTTGTCGTGCGTGGCCAACGCCACCTGGATTTTGGTTTGGCACCACCTGTTTACGCTCGCCTCCGTGGTAGTGATGTTGCTGTTGTTGTTTTCGCTCACACGCATTTTTTTGCTGATTAGCCGGTATCAGTTGAGCACGTGGCAATGGTGGTGTGCCAAATTACCTTTTTTATTTTACCTCTCGTGGATTTGTGTGGCAACCATTGCCAACATCTCTTGTTTGCTGTTGGATTGGAAGTGGGAAGGTGGGTTTCTTGCCGCTGAGACATGGACAGTTGTGATGATCGGCATTGCCGCTGCACTTGGATTATACATTGCCTACCGATTTAAAGAGCCGGTTTTTTTGATTGTTTTAATTTGGGCTTTCTTCGGCATTTACAGCAAACGCGTGGGCACAGAGTATCAATTCATAGCTGATACGGCAAGAGTTGCTGCGGTGGTGTTGGCGGTGATGGCGGGTAAAGGATTAATGGATTTGTCTAAAGCAAAGCGGGTATAAACTGGATACTAGATACTGGTTGCTGGTTGCTAGTATCCCGTGTCAAGTATCCAGCATCCAGAATCTAATATCAATATCTACCCAATCTTTTCAAACCCCGTAAATGGCACCAACACTTTCGGGATATTGATTCCTTCAGGTGTTTGGTTGTTTTCCAAAATAGCCGCTACGATCCGCGGAAGCGCCAACGCACTGCCGTTGAGTGTGTGCAATAGTTGGGTTTTGCCTTCCTTGTTCTTGAAGCGGAGCTTTAAGCGGTTGGCTTGGTAAGTTTCAAAGTTGCTCACCGAGCTCACCTCCAGCCAGCGTTGTTGTGCGGCAGAAAATACTTCCATGTCATAAGTTAAGGCAGCGTTAAAGCCCATATCACCACCACATAACAACAATTTGCGGTAAGGCAGCTCCAGTTTTTCCAACAACCCCTGCACGTGTTGGCACATGTGGTCCAATGTTTGATACGAATCTTCAGGTTTGGTGACCTGTACGATTTCCACTTTGTCGAATTGGTGCAAGCGGTTGAGGCCACGCACGTGCGCCCCCCAGCTGCCGGCTTCTCTGCGGAAGCAAGGTGTGTAGCCTACATTTTTGACCGGCAACTCTGCTTCAGGTAAGATCACATCGCGATACAGGTTGGTGATGGGCACCTCGGCTGTGGGTATCAAATACAAGCCATCGGCATTTACAAAATACATCTGCCCCTCTTTGTCCGGCAATTGGCCCGTGCCATAGCCCGAGTCTTCATTGACCACAATAGGAGGTTGTATTTCAACATATCCTGCCTTCTCTGCCTCGGCTAAAAAAAAGTTGATGAGTGCCCGTTGCAGTTTGGCACCCTTGCCTTTGTAAACGGGGAAACCGGCACCGGAAATTTTTACGCCTAACTCAAAGTCAATGATGTCATATTTTTTAATGAGCTCCCAGTGGGGCAATGCACCGTCAGGCAGCTTGGGTACTGTTCCCCACGTATGCTCTACCTTGTTGTCTTCGGGCGTTTTACCTGCGGGCACAATCGTGGCGGGGACGTTGGGTATTTTGTAGAGTACTTGTGTGAGGTCTTTTTCTACAATATCTAGCTTATCATTGTTTTCCTTAATTAAAGCTTTATGTTGAGTTACTTCTTTCTTTAAAGAATTGGCTTCGTCAAACTTGCCTGACTTCATTAAGTCTCCGATTTTCTTTGAATCAGAGTTAGCCTTCGTCTCGTATTCTTGAGTCTGGGTAAGAATCCTTCTTCTATGGTTGTCATACTCAATAGCTTTCAAAACCAGTGTGTCAGCCTCTTTTAAATTACGCTTGGCCAAACCCTCCAAAACCGCCTCGGTATTTTCTCTTAAAACCTGCAACTGCAACATGTTTGTATACTTTTAGGGCGTCAAAAATAGCCAATAATTTCGGCCGTGTGTTTGATACTAATCAAATTTTGCTTTATACTTGCACCATCAATATGACCACTATCGGTCGTCAACTCAATAAATTCAATCTTTTCTGTTTTATCGACTTGGTTCTCGAATGTTCTTGATTTTGGCTGTGATCAGCTCCTACTAAAACCATAACTTTTTAATTAACCCATCTATTCCATCATTACATGTACACAATTGACACTCTCAATGTCATGCTCATTTCTGAGCTAAAAGAAATTGCCGAAGGCATGGGCATCAACGCCAAAAAATTGGGCAAAGAAGACTTAATCTACAAGATTCTTGATAAGCAAGCTTTAACGGGTGAATCGCCCGCCAAAAAGGAGGGCAATGAGCGGAAAGAAGGCGGGGAGCCTGAGCGCAAGATGCGTCCGCGCAGGCGCGAGAATGTAGCGCCTGCAGCCCCCGCGGCACCGGCCCCTGAGCAGGTGGAGAAATCCAGTGACGAGTTGATGAAGGACTTAGATTTTGAAGTGGACAGTAGTCTTACCAAGTTTGAAGATACCGCTGCGCCCGGGCCAGAAGATACTCCGGTGGTGAACGAAAGCAATGAGCCACGCCCGCAGCCGCAAAGCCAACATCAGGTACATCACCCGCAACAGCCAAAACGCGAAAGTATGGTAAAGGATTTTGACGGGGTGGTCTCCAACGAGGGTGTGCTGGAAATCATGCAAGACGGCTATGGCTTTTTGCGATCGTCAGATTACAACTACCTGGCCAGCCCTGATGATATTTATGTTTCGCCATCGCAGGTTAAATTGTTTGGCTTGAAAGTAGGCGATACGGTAAAAGGTCAGATCCGTCCACCGAAAGAAGGTGAAAAATATTTTGCCTTACTGAAGGTAGATAGTGTGAACGGAAAGACTACCGAGGAGATCCGCGACCGCGTGGCATTTGAATACCTGACTCCTCTTTTCCCTGAGCAAAAGTTGAAGTTGAGCACCACGCCCGATAATATGTCCACCCGAATACTGGATTTGTTTTCGCCCATTGGCAAAGGACAGCGAGGCATGATTGTGGCGCAGCCTAAAACAGGTAAAACAGTATTGTTGAAAAATATCGCCAATGCGATCGCACAAAACCATCCTGAGGTGTACTTAATCGTTCTTTTGATTGACGAGCGCCCGGAAGAAGTGACTGACATGGCCCGCAGCGTGAAGGCAGAGGTGATTGCCTCTACCTTTGATGAGCAAGCAGAACGCCACGTGAAAGTTGCCTCCATTGTATTGGAGAAGGCAAAGCGCATGACAGAGTGCGGCCACGATGTGGTGATTCTATTGGATTCAATTACACGTTTGGCGCGGGCATACAACACAGTGGTGCCGTCATCGGGCAAAATCCTGTCGGGGGGTGTAGATGCAAACGCATTGCATAAGCCGAAGCGTTTCTTTGGTGCTGCTCGTAAAATTGAGAATGGTGGTTCGCTCACCATCATTGCAACGGCATTGATCGATACCGGCTCGAAGATGGATGAAGTAATCTTTGAAGAATTCAAGGGTACCGGTAACATGGAATTGCAGCTTGACCGCAAGCTTTCAAACCGCAGGGTTTACCCGGCCATCGATGTGCCGGCATCCGGAACGAGACGCGAGGATTTGCTCATGAAAGAAGAAGAGATGCAGCGCGTGTGGATTCTGCGCAAGTTTATGGCAGACATGAACTCGGTGGAGGCAATGGAGTTTCTGCAGTCGAAAATGAAGGGCACCCGCAACAATGAAGAGTTCTTGATT
>DHLV01000274.1:0-5393 GCA_002405445.1 Flammeovirgaceae bacterium UBA4659
GACTCAAGGACAGACTATCAAAACTTATTCTTCCTGACTTAAATAGGTCAGTGAAGACCAAAAACTTCAGCATCATTCTGAATGTACCAGAAGAGAAAGGAGAAGATTTTGACATCATTGACTGGGCAAAAAAGAATAAACCAAAGGAAGATCAGGAAGGTTACATCTATAGAAACACTGTGAATGGTCACATTCAAAATTTTGTTTTTGAAGAGCTCGACATTCGGACAACGAAAATCGAATCGTTTATTTCAGAAGATGGAGAGTTTGTTACAACGCAGCTTACCGACAGAGATGATTTGATTTATAAGATCAAAGAACGGAACCCATTTACTTTACTAAAACAAGTTTCCATTACTCTCTACTTCCTTAACACTTCCGCAAAGAATATTTTCAGCAGGCGCATGGGAGTTCCGGCTGTAGAATTTGGGAACGTATTTGTTTATAAAAATGGCTTTAGAATCTATCCATATGGAGAAAGGGGTGATGACTCATTTGGATTGGATAACCGAGCAATGCAGGGATACAATAGGTACATAAGTTTGCGGAATCTAATTGGTCAGATTGATATACAGGGTCAAAATAATTCATTAAAGGAAACTACAAGCCGCGATGGCGGTTTAGTCAAAACCAAACCGTATCACGAACTTGCTGGAACTGATGATGGGTTTCTAGTCGTTACTCTTCGAAGGCTGGAGAAGTTTGTTGTTGACGTTACAAAATGGGGAATAAATGACGAGGCCTTTATTATAAAAGATGACGAAGACTCAAAGGCTAAACTCGTTAAACTTATTTCAAATATAATCGATGACGAATCGCTGGTTGAGATCGAGTACAATAAGAAGATAATTGACATTGTTAATCAAAAAGAAGAAAAGAGTGCAATTAAGCTTTTAAACAATTTCAAAAGACTTGCTGCCGAATCAAATGATCCAGAGCTAATTAAAGATACACGCAGACTTGAGAAGCGTCTTGTTCAACAAGCAAGGGCTCTTGAATCTGCTCAAGTGGAGTTGGCAAAATCAGTCAAGGAAAGGGGCGATCTAAAAAAGGATTTGGAAGATCAAGTCAGTGAAACACTCTTTGCAAGGGCAGTCGTTGGAACTGAGACCAAGGAACTGTTAAGCATTCAACATCACATTTACAGACATTCCGCACAACATATTTCGAACTATGTTGACTCCCTTATCGATGCAATTAATAAAGACACCTCAAAGGAGAAACTGCTGGAGTTGGTGAACAAGATTTCGTTTGAGAACAAAAAAATAATTACTCTTTCTCGCTTTGTAAATAAAGCAAACTTTGACACTACAACTACTAAGATAAAGGCAGATCTGGTGAAGTTTATTAATGAATATGCATTGAATGTTTATCAATCCTATAAGCATTTAGCGATGAATAATCAGCGCCTTAAAATAAGAACATCAACCCCCAAGAATATCGAGTTCTCCACATCTTTTAGACCTATAGAAATAATAATAATCATAGATAACCTACTTAATAATTCATTCAAAGCCAAAGCACAAACTGTGAATTTGATTTGGAAGAAGCTGAATGATTTCAGAACTGAGTTGCATGTTGTTGATGATGGGATAGGGGTTCCGAATAAGAATACAGATAAAATATTTGACTTCAGATTCACAACGACAAATGGATCTGGCGTGGGTCTTTACCACACGAAGCAAGTCATTGAAAAAATGGGGGGAACAATAATCTTGAATAATCGAATTAGCAAGGGAGCTGAATTTATTATAACGTTTGTGCGATGAGACTTCAATATAAAATCATTTGGATCGATGACAATATAGAAGATTATATTGAAATGGGCGTAGTCGAAGAGTTTAAGGCATACCTTAAAAATCTAGGATTTATCCCTACTGTAGATTGCTTTGAGACCGGGAAAACAGCAGAGGAAAAATTAAAAATTGAAAAGTATGACTTGATACTTTCGGATTACAACATTGAAGGTGATGAGCATGGTGACACTCTCATTAGAAAAATTAGAGATGGAGATATTTTCACTGAGATTTTATTCTATTCCGCGAAACCGGACTTTGAAAACATAGCTAGAAATCTCTACAGAGATAGAGTGTCTTTTTTGAGTTTAGCTGGAGACGAAGCAATGAGAGGATTTAAGGAAAAGGTTCTTTGGCTTGTTAATCAGACCATTTCAAAGCTTCAAGAATTGAATAGTATAAGAGGCCTTGTAATGTCTGAAACAAGCGAACTCGATACAACTATCGAAGATATCTTGTCAGAGGTCATGAATCGAAAAGATCAGACATCAGAACAACTTAGAAAGTATGCCATAGAGAAGGTCAAGGAAAATAATGACATACGCAACCAAATGTATTCCAAGATTGATGATATGACTAACGTTGACATTATTAAAAATAGAACTCTTTTCGATGCAAGTAAGAAATCACGAACATTGAATGAGTATTTCAAATTGACGGGATTGTCTAAGCAGGAAGATTTGGTTGACTTTCATCAAAGGTATGAGAAAGATGTATTAATGGTTCGCAATGACTTAGCCCATGCTAAGAGCGAGACAATTGACGGAGTTGAGTATCTTATTTTGTCTAGAAAAGATGGAGAGCACCCAGTCAAATACGATCAAGACACTTGCATTGGCATTAGGAAGACCCTTAGAACTTACACTGAAACGCTGAGAAAAGTTCGGGAGACAATTGTTGCTAACTAACCGCACACACATTGCCTGGCCACACATGCAGCCCACAAACAAAGCCAGCCAATAAGTGTGCTCAGTGCAGTGTAAGTGGACGATGACTCAATAAAAAATGCCCCACAGCACGAGCTGTGTTCCTCACTAGCAAATTGGTCGGGTGCCGCGATTAACGAAGAGACGGTTTTGTAAGCTCGGTCGCGCAGTCGCGTTATTGGATAATCAGTCGGACAGTTTACCTTTATAAAAACAACGCCCAAATGAAAACCCTCAAAGCGCTCTCCATTATCGCCTGCCTGCTGGTTATATCCGGGGCCATTATGCAGATTATGCACGTAGAAGTGGGGCAGCCCACGCTGATCATGGGGATTTCGTTGTTTTTCATTTACCTGGGCTTGCAGTCGCTGTACGGTAAAAAGCAGCCTATGCGCTAACCCTTTACTTCCCGTATCTCAAAATCATTGCCGCGGCCAAACCGGATCAGCTCCCTCGCCACACACCTTAAACAACTCAGCCACGGCATTTGAATCTTGCGGCATCATGCGGTAACTTGATCGCAAAAGCACAATTGCCGCAGCTCGCCCGGCCTTACCATGCACAGCACACTCAAATCGTATTTTCATGAAATCACCGGTGCGGGCGAGGAAAAGCTGGCGGCCCTCGCGCAGTACTTTGTGGAAAAACACGTGAAGAAAAACGAGTGGCTGCTGCGCGAGGGCGAAGTGTGCAAGTTCAACTACTTTGTGGCAGCAGGCTGCCTGCGCCTGTATTCGGTAAACCCGGCCGGCATCGAGAACACCCGCTACCTCGCCTTCGAAAAAAAATTCGCCACGTCTTTCACCAGCCTCATTACGGGCCAGCCGTCCATGGAGTACATCCAAAGTCTGGAAAACACCACGGTGCTGGCCATCACCCGCCAGGATTTTTTCGACCTCGTGGAGCGCGAGCCTGCCGTGAACAAAGTCTATCGCCACATCCTGGAGTCGGCCTACATCACCACGCAAAAGCGGATTTACGATTTGCAGGGTGCCGATAGCCTCCACCGCCTCAAATGGTTGCTCGCCCAACAGCCCCGGGTGTTCGAGCGGCTGCCGGGCAAGATCATCGCCAGTTACCTGGGCATTACGCCCTACACGCTCAGCCGCCTCAAAGCCGATCTCAAAAAGTAAAACATTGCGGTAGAGCAATCTTTTTGTAGTGTGGGGGTTGCAGCTTTGTAGCAGTAACGATTAAAACTATGCAAAGCCGAATTTTTGCCCCGGCCCTCCGGCCCGGGTTTTTATGGATGGTGTGGATGCTGGTGGGCGGCTGTTTGCCGGTGTGGGCACAGGAAGGACCGCCCAAAGTGCCGATTCCCGTGGAAGTGATGGCCGGCCACGACCGCCTGTTTTTTCAAATGGTGGTGAAAAAGAAATTCACCCCGGAAAGCCGGTTTGGCTTTTTAAGCGTGTCGGCCTTCTCCGCAGCCTATGACAACAACTCCGATGACCTCGACATCGCCCTGCCGGTGTTGGTAAACTACACGTTCTACAAAGGGTTTGCGGTGGTGGCGGGTGCCACGGTGAACAACAAGGTGGGCGTGGGGCCACAGGTGGGTGTGCAACATTCGTTCGCCAACAAAGAGTGGGTGGCGGTTACCATCGCCTCGCTCTTTTTGAACGAAAAGCGAAATGCCGAAATCTTCGGCATTTACGAATACAAACCGGCCCTCAGCGCCAAGGTGAATTTGTACACGCGTTTGCAGTTGCTGTATGCCCACAGCACCAGCGAAGACACGCATGCGCGCAGTTTTCTACAACTCCGGGCCGGACTGAAAATGACCGCGCTGAATTTTGGCTTGGGCGCCCACCTCGATCAATACGGCCCGGATAAAACGTATAAACCAAATTATGGAATTTTTGTAGGCTGGTCGTTCTTATAATTTCTACTTTTCGTCCCCGATTCGGGTAGCGTCCGGATCGAGACCATTAAAAAAGCCCTTAAGAGAGTTCAAAAAACGTATAAACCAAAGCCATCATGAAAAACCGACTGTCTGTACAAGTCGCCATCGCCCTGGTGTTGGGCGGTGTTGCCGTGGTAGTGTTAATGAGTGGGATGAGCCACCCGGTGCCCCCGTACCGCGACCTGAACAAAAACGGCCGTATGGATGTGTACGAAGACGCCACGCAACCGGTGGAAGCCCGCGTGAGCGACTTGCTGGCGCAAATGAACCTGGAAGAAAAAGCAGGCATGATGTTCATCAGCGGCACGCGCATCAACGATGACGGCTCGTTGGATGATGTGCCCGGCCAGGGCATGTTTGCCCGCATGCCACAGGCCAACAAATTAATCGAGGAAAAGAAAATCACGCATGTAAACATCTGGGCTGCGCCCCCCTCGCGCCAGTTGGCCACCTGGAACAACAACGTGCAGAAGGCCGCAGAAAAATCCCGCTTAGGAATTCCGGTTTCCATCGCGTCCGACCCGCGGCATTACTTCAGCAACAACATCTTCGCCATGGCGGCCAACAATTTTTCGCAGTGGCCGGAGCAGTTGGGTTTTGCTGCGCTGGATGATGAGAAGCTGATGCGCCAGTTTGGTGACATTGCGCGGCAGGAGTACCTGGCGGTGGGCATTCGGGTGGCGCTGCACCCCATGGCCGACTTAGCCACGGAGCCGCGCTGGCCGCGTGTGAGCGGTACGTTTGGCGAAGACGCTAAACTTTCTG
>DHLV01000274.1:5686-6925 GCA_002405445.1 Flammeovirgaceae bacterium UBA4659
GGCCAGGTGTATCCCGGCAATAACTTCAACTATCATTTAATTCCGTTCGAAGCTGCCTTTGAAGCGAAGACGGCATCCATCATGCCCTACTACGGCATTCCGGTAGATCAGACCAGCGAGAACGTGGGCTTTGGTTTCAACAAAGACATCATCACCAAATTGCTGCGCGAAAAATATAAATTCGATGGCGTGGTGTGCACCGACTGGGGTTTGATTACCGATGCGAACATGGGCCCGGCTGTGTGGCCTGCGCGCGCGTGGGGTGTGGAGTCGCTCAGCGAAGCGGAACGTGTAAAGAAAGTGATTGATGCCGGGTGCGATCAGTTTGGTGGTGAGAGTAGGCCCGAACTTATTGTGCAACTGCTGAAGGAAGGAAAAGTTACCGAAGCGCGCATCGATCAGTCGGTGAGACGGTTGCTGCGCCAGAAATTTGAATTGGGATTATTTGATAACCCATATGTGGATGTGGAGAAAGCAACACAAATCGTAGGCAAGGCCGAGTGGAAGCAGTTGGGCGAGGCTACACAACGCAGATCATTCACCTTGCTGAAGAACGATAAAGCGATATTGCCATTGACAGCGGGTAAGCGTAAAATCTTTGTGAAAAATGTAGACCCGAAAGTAGCTGCCAGGTATGGCACGGTGGTAAGCAAACCTGAAGAAGCCGACTTCGCCATTTTGCGATTGTCGGCCCCTTGGGTACCGGTTGAAACCAAGAACCCGTTTGCCCGTGGGTTTCACCATGGCGATCTGGATTTTAAAGGCGCACAGAAAGACAGTATTGTGCAGTTGCTAAAAACCGTTCCCACCATTGTTGATGTGTATCTGGACCGCCCTGCCGTGATACCGGAAATCAGCAAAGAAGCGAGAGGGCTATTTGTAAATTTTGGCGCCAGCGATGCCGCATTGCTGGATGTAGTTTTTGGTAAAGCCAGCCCCGAGGGCAAGTTGCCGTTCGAGTTGCCTTCGTCTATGGAGGCTGTGCGCAATCAGAAAGAAGACGTGCCGTACGATTCCAAAGATCCGTTGTATCCGTTTGGATTTGGACTGCGGTACACATCGGCTAAAGCCAAAAAGTAGCAGAACAACTCCATCGTTTGTGCGGGTGTTCAGCCGGGTGCGAATGCCCCGGCATCTCATGCGGTGTACACCGAGTCGGATCCCGGTATCCCGCCTGCGCGTGAACCGGGATGACCGTTATAATAAATGAGTGTATCACTCCACCTCCCGTATCTCAAA
>DHLV01000247.1:0-432 GCA_002405445.1 Flammeovirgaceae bacterium UBA4659
CTTGAATCTTGAATCTGAAATCTTAATTCTCCCCGTAATGGAGCACTTCTATACCATTCAAGGGGAAGGCTATCACCAAGGCACAGCTGCTTATTTTATCCGCCTGGGGGGATGCAAAGTGCGTTGTGTTTGGTGCGATGTAAAAGATAGTTGGGAAGAAGATGCGCATCCAAAAATGTCGATAGCACAAATAGCCAACCTTGCAAAGGAAAGTGGTAGTAAGATTGCGGTAGTAACCGGTGGCGAGCCTTCGATGCATAACCTGGTAAGTTTGACCCGCGAATTGCATAACGCTGGCTTAAGAACTCACATCGAAACGTCTGGCGCTTATGAACTCACGGGCGCGTGGGATTGGGTTTGTTTTTCGCCCAAGAAGTTTTTGCCGCCACATGAGTCGGTGCCAGGCATGGCGAGTGAATTGAAGGTGGTGTT
>DHLV01000247.1:534-943 GCA_002405445.1 Flammeovirgaceae bacterium UBA4659
GAGCGGTGCCAGGCATGGCTAGTGAATTGAAGGTGGTGATTTTTCACAAAAGTGATTTTGAATGGGCAGAGCAATATGCCGCTAAGGTAGGCTCAGCCTGCAAGCTTTTTTTACAACCTGAGTGGTCGAAGGAGAAACAAATGCTGCCGATGATGGTGGAGTATGTGAAGTCAAATCCCCGGTGGCGCATTTCCCTGCAAACACACAAGTACATGGACATTCCATAATGTACTATTCGCTAAAATTACACCGACAGCTTGGAAAGAGAATTTTTTGTGTGCGTGTCTGTTCTTTAGCCTAACATACCCTTGGTTAACTTTATTCAGCAAATCAACGATTGGTCGAAGCATGGAGTGCCATTCCTCTTCGTCATCGACTTTGAATTGAAGAGACCCCTCGCTTACCGATT
>DHLV01000247.1:1173-3384 GCA_002405445.1 Flammeovirgaceae bacterium UBA4659
CTGCGTCTCATTCGTTGGCGTTTGAGCGTATCCCAATGTTGTTCGAAGACTATCATCGCAAATTTAAAGTAGTAGCGGATGCATTACACCGAGGCGAGTCTTACCTCACCAATCTTACCATCCAAACGCCCGTGGTTATGAACCTATCGATGCGCCAACTTTTTTTTGCCGCGAAAGCGAAGTACAAGCTATGGTTTCGAAACGAGTTTTTAGTTTTTTCGCCAGAGTCGTTTATCAGGATCGAGAACGGCAAAATCTTTTCTTTTCCTATGAAGGGCACCATTGATGCCGTTGTACCCAACGCGCGCCAAACCATTTTGAATGATAAGAAAGAAAAAGCAGAACATGTGACGATCGTGGATTTGATTCGCAACGATTTGAGTTTGATTGCTGATGACGTAGCGGTCAATCGTTTCAGGTATGTCGATGAATTGAAAACCGCAAGCCATACTTTACTGCAAGTAAGCTCAGAGATCTCAGGTAAAATAAAGCCAAACTTAGCTTTAGGCGATTTGCTGGTCAAATTGTTGCCTGCCGGCTCCATTAGTGGCGCGCCTAAAAAACGCACAGTTCAAATTATTCAGCAGGCTGAACAAGAAGAACGAGGTTATTTTACTGGCGTGTTTGGTATTTTTGACGGAATGCGGGTGGATAGTGGCGTGATGATCCGTTTCATTGAAAAAACGCCAAAAGGTTTCATCTACCGCAGTGGTGGTGGCATTACTGCCTTGAGCGATGCCGAGCAAGAGTATAAAGAGGCTATTAACAAAGTGTATGCCCCGGTTTATTGAGTCGATCAAACTGTTGGATGGTAAGTACCTTAACTTGCGCTATCATGAAGAGCGCATGTTCAACACATTATGGCAGGTTACGGGCGTGAAAACGACACAAACATTGAGTCAATTGTTGGATTTGGAGTTGAGACCAACGAAGGGTTTATACAAGTGTAGGGTTGTGTACAGCGAAGACAGCCACTATGTTGAGTACGTTCCATACACGATGAAGCCAGTCGGTTCGTTAAAGTTGGTGAAGAATGACGCAATCGATTATAAATATAAATTTGAGGACAGAACCGAGTTAAACGAGATGTTTAATCAGCGTGGCGCATGCGATGATGTAATAATTGCTAAGAATGGTTTTGTGACAGACGCCTCCTACGCCAACTTGCTGTTGAAGTTTGGCAACGATTGGGTAACACCCACTACTTGCTTGTTTAACGGAGTGATGCGTCAATGCTTGTTGGCTGAGGGCAAGATTCAAGAGGACGAAATTCGTGTAAACGACTTGATAAGGTTTGATAGTGTGAAGTTGATCAACGCCCTGCTTGGGATGGAAGGAAATGAAGTGCCAATTAATAAAATTTTTTTTGATGCGAAGTAGTTTATGGTTGTTGGTGTTCTTTTGTGGGTGGGCAGCACAGTCTAATGCTCAACCCTTATCCACCAAATCAAAAAAAGCAATTGAGCTCTACACACAGGCCGATAACTTTCGCGTGCGCGGACAGTTAATCGAGGCAATTACCTTGCTGCAACAAGCCATTGATAAAGACAAGAAATTTGAAGAGGCATATTTTAGGTTGGGGCTTGTGTACCGCAGCGCTGGTGAGTTAGTAAAGTCAAATCAATCGCTCGAAAGTGGATTTACGCTAACAACCGACCCAATCAAGAAGAAGAACTACCAATACCTTTTGTGCGAAGGCTACTTACGTGTTGGCAACTATACCCAGTCGCTTGAATACGGCTCTGCATTTTTATTGGCAGAAAAGTTCGATAAAAAGAAATTGGCACAGGTAGATCTATGGAAGAGGCAATGCCAATTCTCAATCGACAACTTACGTACCACGTACAACTATAAAGTGCGGCCATTGAGCGACACAGTCAATGCGTTGCCCATGCAGTACTTTCCAACCATTACACCCGATGGAAGCGAGTTGATCTTTACCGTTCGTTACGGCAAAGCTCATGACGACAATGAAGATATTTACATTTCAAAAAAGGAGTCGAATGGGCAGTGGGGAAAGCCAATCTCCATTTCGCCCGAAATTAATACCAACTTTCGAGAGGGAGCATCTACCATTTCGGCTGACGGGCGTTTATTGATTTTTACCATTTGCGGCTACCAAGGTTGCGATCTGTATCAAAGCAAAAAAATTGGAGACCAATGGACCAAGCCAACGAATCTTGGTACGGGAGTAAACAGTTCGGGTTGGGA
>DHLV01000247.1:3632-18801 GCA_002405445.1 Flammeovirgaceae bacterium UBA4659
CGCAACGTGATGAGGAGGGAAATTGGCGGAAGGCATTCAACGCAGGGAAAAGTATCAATACAGCTTTCGATGAGATTGCACCCTTTATACATTCAAATGGTTTAAATCTCTATTATGCTTCAAATGGATTACCCGGTTTTGGTGGGTACGACATCTATGTTGCCGAAAAGCAGAATCAGCAGTGGCGAGAACCTAAAAATTTGGGCCATCCACTCAACGATTTTAGTGACCAGTATTCTTTTGTAGTAAATGCCAGAGGCGATCTTGCTTACTACTCTAAGGAGGAAGGTAAAAATCAAAGCAAAGTCTATTCTGCTTTGATCCCCGAAGAGTGGCGAGTGAGCAGGCGTAGCAACATTGTGAGAGGTACTGTGGTAGACGCCACAACGAAAAAGCCGCTGAAGGCAAAAATTGAATTGCACGACTTAAGAATCGACACGCTATTATCTGTTTTTAGTTCCGATTCGATTGTGGGCAGTTATTTGTTCGTACTTCCTGCCCAATCAGAGTATGCTGTTTACGCAAATAGTCAAGGGTATTTGTTTACTAGCCTTCACTTCAATTCGGATTCCACTAGGGCAGAGCAGCTGATTGATCTACAGTTACAGCCACTTCAAAGGAATGCTGAAATTGTTTTGAAGAATATTTTTTTCGATTTCAACAAGTTTGAAGTGAGCGAGAAATCAAAAGTGGAGTTGAAAGAGGTAGCAGATTTTTTACGGGCAAATCCACAACTAAGAGTTGAAATAGGAGGGCATACCGACAATGTTGGCAGCCCAGACTATAATCTAAAGCTGTCGGAGAAAAGGGCAGAGGCGGTAAGGGCAGAATTAGTGGCCAGAGGTATCGAACCAATACGAATGAAAGCGGTTGGATATGGGTCAAAAGAACCTGCCGTGGAGAACAGTTCTGACGCTAATCGCGCACTCAATCGCAGAATTTTGTTTAAGATTTTATCGAAAAATTAAACAAATATTCTCGCAAACGATTGAAAATTAATTAATCGTTATCCTTTTTTTGCTAGTAATACTTCTAATTCCTACATTTCTGCCCCTATTTATAAAACTCTAAACTTTAAATTATGAGAGAAAATCTACTGAAACAGGTTTTTGCTCTGTTTTTGTCGGTATCAGCGCTAGTCGCTTTTGCACAAGAACGGACAATTACTGGTAGAGTAACTGCCGCTGAAGATGGCAGTGCTGTGCCAGGTGCTAACGTGCAGGTTAAAGGCACAACAAACGGAACAGTTACTGATGTGAATGGTAACTTCACATTAGAAGTGCCTTCTGGGGCAACATTGATTGTGAGTTTCGTGGGTTTGAAAACTACAGAAGTCGAAGTTGGAAACAGTTCGACTGTAAACGTGAGTTTGCTGCCAGACGATGCGCAATTGAATGAAGTTGTCATAGTTGGTTACGGAAGCATTAAAAAATCCGAATTGTCTGGAGCTGTTGGCTCCGTAAAAGGTGAGGCGCTTCAGAATTTGCCCATACCTAGTTTGGATCGTGCTATCCAGGGTCGAATTGCAGGTGTGCAAGTAAATGCGAACAACGGTATTCCCGGAGGTAACACCCAAGTACGTATCCGTGGCGTTGGTTCAGTGAGTGGTGGTAACGAGCCGCTTTACATTGTTGATGGTGTTCAAATTACAGCTGGTGATCGTTCAAGGCGCATCATCTCTTCTAACCCGTTGAATGGTATCAACTCAAATGATATTGAATCTATCGAGGTGTTGAAAGATGCAGCGGCTGCCTCAATTTACGGAGCGCAAGCAGCAAATGGCGTAATCATCATCACTACAAAGAAAGGAAAGCAAGGAAAAGGGAAATTTGATGTCAATTATTACTATGGTCAAACCGACATCATTAAGAATCAGCCTTTGTTGAATAGTGAGCAGTGGATTAATTTGTATGAAGAAGGGCAGCGCAATTTCTATAAATCCTTTGATGTTTTTGGAGAGGGATTTGCTTCTAATCTTGCGAGGTCATTTACTCAGGTTAATTATGGAAATGCCGCTGCTGCTGCTACCTACGATTGGCAGAACTTAGTTTCACGTAGAGGCGACATTCAGAATATTGATATTTCTGCATCTGGTGGTAATGACAAAAACAGATACTTCATCTCCGGTTCATTTAATAAGCAGAATGCACAGTTTATTGCTACTGACTTTACTCGGGCATCAGCGCGATTGAATTTTGATAACACATTGACTTCAAAATTGACTGCCGAAACCCGTATTAACTTGAGCACCGTAACTCAAAATACGCAAGGCGTTGGTGGATTTAACACTAACAACGCTTTAGTAGGAGCAATAGGGCGTTTGCCAATGGCAAACCCATTTTTGTCGAATGGTGCTGTTAACCCGAACTTGACTTACGCCATTGGCCCATTGGGTAACTTGTCTAACCCATTGTGGTTGGCTCAAGTGAACCCACAGCGTGGTGTAACCAACCAAGTGCTGGGTAACTTTGCGTTGAACTACGCAATTAACAAAGACCTCTTGTTTAGATCGTCCTATTCAATTGAATATTCAGTTATTGATGAGAACGCCTTTTTCGACCCTCGTTCACCAGGAGGTGCTGGGGTGCTCGGTAGCGTTCAATTCTTGAATACGAGAGTGATCAACTGGCAAACTGACCAGACTTTGACTTATACAAAGACGTTCAACAATCGGCATAGCATCTCGGCCGTGGCAGGGTTCTCATTCAGAAATCAGCGTACAGATGGCTTTAATGCAACTGGTGTTGCTCCTGCCTCTGTGTTCTTGAATAACACTTTGGTTGGAACCACCGCTAATGCTGTGACGTCAGTTTTCGGCCAATTTAAGATCACTGGATTATTTGCTCGTGTGAACTATACACTTGACGACAAGTACATCTTCTCAGCTACGGTTCGCAGAGACGGATCTTCGAGATTTGGTTTTGGCAATACTTTTGGTGTTTTCCCTGCTGTTTCAGCTGCATGGAATATCAACAAGGAGAACTTCTTGAAAGATGTTTCTTTTGTTAATGACTTGAAAGTCCGCGCAAGTTATGGTATTACCGGTAACCAAGATCTTGCATTTGGTTTAGGTGCTGCTGACTTCCCGATTACCCTTTATGGTGCTGCTGTGGGCTTTGGCTATGGTGGTGCTGGTGGCGTTGGTCCTACCAACTTGGGTAACCCTCAATTACGCTGGGAAGAAAACCGCACCCTCAATTTTGGTATTGATTTTTCGGTGTTAAACAATAGAGTTGCTGTAACTGCCGATTACTTTGTAAGAACAACCGAGAACTTGTTGTTGCCTCAAATCCTGCCGTCTACCAGTGGTTTTGGATCTATTGTTGAAAACGTAGGTGCACTTGAGAACAGCGGTTTAGAATTGGGAATTACAACTACCAACGTAAATGGGCAGTTTAAGTGGATAACTGACTTTAACATTACGTTCATTAAGAACAAGGTGACGAGGCTCATTAACCCCGGAGAGGATTTGCCTAACAACGGGTTGTGGTTGGGCCGTCCGCTGGGCCAAGTGTTTGTTGCAAGGTATGCAGGTGTAAATCCGGCTGATGGACGTGCAATGTGGTACAACCAGGCTGGAAACATCACTTACGATCCCCAAGCAAACGACCGTATCTTTTTGCCACGTGGTTCTGGCTCTGCATTGTTACCCGTACAGTATGGTGGTGTGACCAATACGTTTACCTACAAGGGTATTGAACTTGTGGCGTTCTTCCAATGGAATGTAGGCCAGTTGGCGCTCAGCAACTTCAAAGCAAACAGTTCAATGGATTTTCGCTTCGATACTAACCAAGACCAAGACATGTTGAGAAGATGGCAGAAACCGGGAGATATCACAGATGTACCAAGAATCGTTCCAGGTGCACAAGAGGTTGGATCTGCAAACTCCTTGTTTGGAGGTTCGATATCGGGGCATGACAGATTTTGGGAAGATGCTTCTTACATCCGCTTGAAGCAGGTTACTTTAGCTTATAATTTGCCGCAAAGCGTTATCAAGCGATTGAAATTGAACTCTGTTCGCATTTATGCACAGGGTATCAACTTGTGGACTTCCACACAGTTTACGGGTCTAGATCCGGAATTTGCAGCAAACACCAGCAACATTGGCGTTTTGCCTCCTAGTAAGAGTATCATTGGTGGTATTCAATTCGGTTTCTAATTAGAATGAAAATGAAAAATAAATTTATAGCTCTCGCATTAGCCGTAGGTTTGACAACTGTTAGTTGTACAGACATTTTGGATACCAAGCCGCAGGCAGCATTAACACAAGACCAAGTGTTAAAAGACGTAGCCACAACACAATCTATTTTGAACGGTGCCTTCGCGTCCTTGCGTAATGGTGGCTACTATGGCCGCGATATGATCTTACTGCCCGAATTGCTCGCAGACAATTGTAAATTGGTTAACCCTGGCGATCGCAGTGGCAGGGGTTTAAACCAGTCAATTAATCTAAGTGGCTCTCATCTCTCCATCTTTTTTGCATATCAAGGTTTAAATGCTGCAAACTTGGTGATCGATGCAATTGACAATAACCGAATTGTAGTAACGTCACAGGCAGATGCGATCACCCTAAATCGGTTAGAGGCACAAGCCTTGTTTATACGCGCGTTGGTACATTTTGATATGGTACGTACCTATTCTTATAACCCAAATTATATCTTGAACGGATGGGATAAGGGCGTGCCGATTGTATCAAAGCCGGTGCAGTCTAAAGCCGAGATCACATTGCCCGCGAGGCCGTCCATTCTGGCAGTATACCAACAAGTAGAGGCTGACTTGTTGAATGCAATAAGTCTCTTTACATTGACGGGTACACCAAACCCCGCATCTAGGTTTGTGCCAAATCGCGCAGCTGCCCAAGCGCTATTAGCGAGGGTATATTTGTACTGGGCGGGCCCTACTTACCCAGATAAGTATCAGTTGGCTGTGAACATGGCAACCGAAGCGATCAATTCAGGAGCTGCTACGTTAAGTACTTCAGCCAACTTGGTGAACAACTGGGTGAATGCCTCAGCAACCGCGCCCAATCCAGAATCTTATTTTGAGGTAAACTTTGCCGCTAACCAAGAGAACTTAGGTGGAGATAACTCGTTGCAAGGATGGTATACCCGTCAAGTCAATGCCGCTGGTGCTCGCGTAACGGGATGGGGCGATGTGATTGCTTCAGATGCGTTACTAGCGCAGTTTGCGCCAGCAGACCTCCGCGGAACTGCAGGCACAGGATTGTTGAATATTGCAAGACGAGATTTTGAACCCGCGAGTTCAAGGGAAACACGCAAGTACAACGCTCCTTCAGGCGCGCAGTTCGGACTCAAAAATGTACCAGTATTGAGAATCGCTGAAATGTATCTTATCCGGGCCGAGGCAAACTCTTACTTGAATAATGATGCCGCTGCTCTTGCAGATCTTAACTTGGTGCGTTTCGGTGCTGCCGGTAGAACTGGTTTGCCAGCCTTGGTTGGTGTGACGGGCGCTGCTTTGCGCGATGAAATTTATGCAGAGCGTAGAAGAGAATTAGCGTTTGAAGGGCACCGCTGGTTTGACTTCACACGCAGAGGTTTGGATGTATTGAAGCCAGATGGGACTATTATTGCAAAGACAGATTATAGAATTCTTGCCAATATTCCTTTAGCTGAGGTACAAGCAAACAAAAACCTTGAACAAAATCCTGGCTATTAAATAAACATGATTAGTAACATGAAAAAGAAAATATCAAAAAATGCATTGGGTTTGTTCTCAGCTGCATTATTGTCAATATTCCTTTGGTCGTGTGGCGAAAAATTGGATTTGCGCTACAATGGATCGACTGTTGTTGAGTTCAAGAATCGTTATTTGGAACTCCAATCTCGACTAGGATCAGGTAATTTTGGTTTGTTGTATCCAAATATTACTGAGAACATCAACTTGAGTTCAATTGCCGCGCGCCAGCCGTCTGTTACGCGTACGGGTACGATTACGACTAACGCAAACCCTGGTACACAACGTAACGTAGCTGGAACCGGCACTACGTTCACCACTCAGTTGGCTGTGGGTAGCATTATCCGTGATGCAGCAGGAAATTTTATCGGTGTGGTAGCAACCATTACAAGCAATACAGCATTAACGCTGGTAGCGGATGCACGAGTAATCGTTACAGGTTCAGCCTACAGAGCCTCTAACGGACCAGGCATCGCTCGGCTAACTTTTGCCGATAGTGTATTGGTACAATTGGTGGGCCCACAACGTGCATCAGATTTGAACGTGACCTATGTACAAGATGCGGCACCTGCGGGCACAACCCAAGCGGTAGAAGGGGTTCATTTTGATTTTGTACGCAATCCCTCTGGGCAAATAGTTTTTAAAGCAAACAATAGTTCTGCATATATCTATTTGAATGTGTACAACGGAATTTCTGGTGCTGATCCTGAAAGGGTAGTGTTGAATTTGACGCTGCAATCTGGAAACGGTATTCAACCGAGCGAAAACTACAAGACATTTACTTATAACATTTTAAAGTAATATCATGAAACATGTTTATATATTTCTCTTTGCTATAGCTTTGGTTTCTTGCGAGCGAGAGAACTTGACGAATGAAAAAGTAAAAATTCTTGATGGAATCAAGAAGGATGCCGAACTATCTAAACTTAGTGCCGCCATCGACCGAGCAGGCTTAAGGAGCGCATTAAGTGGGACTCAATATACTTTTTTTGCGCCTACTGATGCTGCTTTTACTGCTGCTGGTATCGATCCTAATGCAGTTGAGCCCACAGTGTTGCTGCGCATATTGCAATATCACATGATTCCGTCAAGAGTAGATTCTTCAAGGTTCGGGGTAGAGTTTGGAATATTTAATGGACAGACGGCTGGGCCTAACTGGCTTGGTCAGCTTACATTCCAGGGTTTCCAAACGCTTAACTTGGGATTAAATGCTAACATCTATTGCACAAATGCTACTCAAGAACTTCCGCCAGTAGGAAGTGGTAACGTGGTTGGACGCGGAGTATTTTTCAATGGAGCAAGTATAGTGGGTTTTGATGCGTTTGAAGGCGCAGATGGCGTGGTTCACAAGATCAACGCTGTGTTGTTGCCACCTCCCGGCAATTTGGCAGATGTAGTTGCTGCCGACCCTGACCTGTCAATTTTCAACAAGTTAATTTTGAAAGCCTCAGGAACTGGCGCGCTTCCTAATTTCGCTACTGGGGTTTTATTGCCGCTGCCGGCTGATCCGTTAACTGCTGCCAGGACAGGGACATTGACAGTATTGGCGCCAAACAATACAGCAATGAATACGGCTGGTGTTACGGAAGCCTTTATTGATGGAGCCACACCGGCAGCTTGTTTAGATATAGCTCGTAGGCACGTGGTGAGTTTGAGGACTTTTTCTTCAGATTTCTTTAACAACTCAATTCGTCCTACGCCCACCACTACTTATAACACATTGCAAACAGGCAAAACTGTGACATTCAATTCTGATGCGAATGGTGTATTCTTCACGAATGCTTTAACTACCCGCGCATCGGTTGTGTCTGCTAACATTGTGGCAACAAATGGTGTACTGCACAAACTATCAGCAACTATCAACTAAATATGTGTATATAGAGCAAAAGCTGCCAAATTTGATTTGGCAGCTTTTTTTATTTTTATTGATCAACTAACGTGTATATGAAGCAGCGGTGGGTTTGTCTATTCTTTTTGTTGCCTAACTTTTTATTAGCGCAAGATTCCTTGACTGCTTCAATGCAGCAAAATCTTGAGAGACTAGCGCGAGTCGAAAATGAAAAGTATGTTAAAGCCTTTGCGCGCGCTCAAATATATGCGCAACAAAAAAATGTCCCACTCATATCGTACGATGCCAACGGCAATATTATTCAACTGGTAGATGTGGATGAGTTTGGTGCGCCAGTATACAGATCAACCACAAATGCTGGTGCCGCTATTACAACTGGTGTAACCAAGTTGCGACAAAATGGTGGGCTTGGGCTAAATCTTGAAGGCGAAGGAATAAAAATTGGAATTTGGGATGGAGGAGTGGTCTTTGACCATACTGAGTTTGATTCGAGGGTGATGTTCAAAGAAAATAATACGATTTCAGACCACGGCACACATGTGGCAGGGACAATGATGGCCTCTGGTGTAAATCCTTTGGCGCGGGGAATGGCAAGTAAGGCTTCTTTGATTTCGTATTTCTGGGATAATGACGTTAATGAAATGGCTACCCAGGCCCGCGCAGACCAGGCATCGCTTATCATTTCAAACCATTCATATGGGTTGATTCAAGGGTGGAATTGTGCTTCTCCAACATCGTGTACTTGGTTTGGAACGGCAAGCATTAGCACCCAAGAGGATTGGCGTTTTGGTTTCTATACGAATACGTCTCGTAGCCTGGATGAAACAGCCTTCAACGCGCCTTATTATTCAATTTTCTGGGCAGCCGGTAACGACCGTGATGACACAAATACATCGGGTGTGGGAGGCACCAATCCGCCAGACGGAAATGGTGGTACCGGTTTTGATTCGATGAGCCAAGAAGGATGCGCAAAAAACATTTTTACCATTGGGGCGATTGGCAAGATTCCAGATTATACTGGCCCCAGCAGCGTACAGATGTCTTCTTTCAGCAATTGGGGGCCCACTGATGATGGCCGTATCAAACCAGACTTGGTTGCAGCAGGTGTGGGGATTTTCTCTTCTGTTAGTACACCCACCGGGCAATCTGGTTCAAGGTATTCTACCTTCAATGGCACTTCAATGGCTGCCCCGAATGCAGCGGGATCTCTGGCCTTGATTCAGGAGTTGAGCAAACAGTTGTCTGGAAGCTTTATGAAATCAGCAACGCTCAAAGCGCTAGCCATTCATACAGCCAAAGAAGCCGGACCAGGCCCGGGTCCAGATTATATGTATGGTTGGGGTGTGGTTGACGTTGAGGCCGCGGCAAAGTTGCTACTTTCAAGAGATGATCAGAATGTGATTGTAAAAGAGGAACGATTAATGAATGGCCAACCCTACGAAATTACAATCAACCCGCAAGCTGGCAAGAAAATAACCGTTACCATAGTTTGGACTGACGTGCCAGGGACCCCATTGCCTGCATCGTTGGATCCTACAGCCCCAATGCTTGTGAATGACCTCGACTTAAGGATTGTAGATGACGTCAGCAATTCTCAATTTCCATGGGTGCTAAATCCAGATTTGTCAGTTCTATCTATTTCGCAGACCGCCACCAAAGGTGATAACTTTAGAGATAACGTGGAAAAGATTGAGTTTGAAAACCCCGAACCGCGACCCTATAAAATACGGGTAACCAATAAGCGAAGTTTAGTTGGCTTACAGCAGGATTTTTCAATCATAATAGAGTACAAGTCAGAAAACTCGATTGGTGAGCGTTTTTATTGGATTGGGGGAAACGGTGTTTGGAGCGACCCTACTAAATGGTCACGTACCAGCGGAGGACCATCGGCCAATACGGTTCCCACAAGTGTGGATAGAGTGGTAATAGACGAAAATTCATTTTCAGCATCCAATCAATCGATTACCCTGAATTCCAACACGTCTTGTGGCACATTAGCTTATTTGTCAAAAACAAATTCAATTTTGAATTTGAGTGGGAACACTTTGGAGATTGCTGGTGATTTAGTGATTACCAATAACACACTTACGACCAATACCGGCACTATTAGATTTACCGCTTCTATTAAACCTCAAAACCTAGTAGTATTGTCACAATCTAACTTGGATAATTTATCTCTTGTTTTTGATGCAGCAACATCTGATAACACCAGCTGGAAGGTGACAAATGCAAGAAGTATTCAGTCGGTCGATTTGTTGAAGGGTAAGTTAGATTTGTCTGGAAACAGTGCATTAAAACTTGGCACGCTCCGATCAGTGGGATCCATGCAACGAGAGTTAAACCTGTTGAACGCTTCAATAGAAGTTAAATTTGTACACTTGAACCTACAAGATGAGTCGTTTAAGTCAAATGCCTTCACCGTGATGGATTTCAAGGACGGAAATGCGTCAGCAACGTTTTCGAACACTAACTTCAAAGGTAAAATCAGAGTGTCAGAAGGTAAGACGCAAATCAATGGAAATAGCACTATTGCGTTTCTAGACTTGAGAGCTGAAGCGGAGCTAACAGGTAATAATAAAATCGATACTTTGACATTAGCGGCAAGTTCAACTTTGCGACTTGGTGGGGGTACCGTTCAAGAGTTGTTTAAAACTTTTACCATTACTTCAAGCCAAGCGCAAGTAACCAAGATTCAGGCCCAAAGTGCAGCCACAATGTTTTTCAATAAACGTGCAAAGCTTTGTTTCGATTGGCTAAACGTTAGTAACGTTAGTATCGAAGGGCCAGCGGTAGTTAACGCGGGCAGAAATAGTACAGTTGTAAATTCGGCAAATTGGCTTACTGAAAAGTGCGAAGATGTGCTGTTCCCAGACTTTGCATTTAAATCAAATTGTGCCAACGGATTAACGGAGTTTACCGATCTAAGTCAAGGTACCATCACCAATCGGAACTGGAATTTTGGATCAGCCGGCTTCTCAATTTTTGACACTAATCCACAAAATCCAAAAGTGGTCTTTTCTGACCAAGGGACTCGGGCAGTTTCGCTTACTATTTCGAATACAAATTCCAGTAGAACTTATACTCAAAATGTTCCGGTCAAGGCAAACAACGTGAGCAACCCGAGCATTATTGTTAGTGGTAACTTGTTGGCAAGCAGCCTATCTTCTAATTCGTTTCAATGGTATAATGGAACAAGCCCAATTACTAACGCAATGGGAAGAACGTTTCCGTTCAACGGTAATCCCGGAGTGTATTACGTGGTGTTGTCAGACGGAGATTGCAATCGTATTTCATCTCCTGTTGTAATTACATCAGCATTATCTGGCCAAGAAGAATTATCAATTTATCCGAACCCAACAAACGGGTATGTGACTTTCTCAGTTGCACCGGACTACGTTGAAATTTTAGATCTCTTCGGTATTTCAAAAATGAAAGAGAACAGGCCGGCTGGTGCAATCGATATCTCAAGCGTACCAGATGGGCAATATGTGGTAAAAATTAAACTCGCCAACGGGGAATGGATCAATAGGCGACTAATCAAGGTTAGTCAATAATCGAGTTATAGTACTCAAGCACTTTAACACAATCATTTTCTGATCGACATTTAAGCTTTTTTTCTGCAAGGAAACTCTCAATTTCGGCTTTCTTGTCTGCAAGAATCTGCAATACGAACTCTTTTCCTTTTTTGTATCGAATCATTTTACCACCGGTGAAGATATAGTAGTTCTCGTACTCAACGAACTTTTTGGTCGCTACAGCCGAGTTAAACGGTTTTTCTTCAATTACTTTTTTTCGCAAATTTTTCACCAAGGATGCCTGTCCGCTAACGACCACTTCATAAAAAGTATTTTCATCGAAACCATCTACAGACGGAAATCCGATTCTAAAGTTCCTGGCGATCAGCCCAGAAACAGATGGTTCAAAAATAGTAACAGCATCGATTGAGCCTTTTTGTACTATGATTTCGGAATTGACGCCATTTTCTGTCTTCATAATATGAAGTTCGTTTGTTGCAAGATTCAAACGAGTAGCGATGCCACTAACTTTGGCACTATTCTTTAATGTGATGTCACCTGTGAGCCAAGTGTCTGTCAAAAACGGACTACCATCAATTTCTGCGTTTCTGTTGGAAACAACAGGTGTGCCCTTGATGTCAGAGATCACTGCACCAAACCCACCAGACACATTTACTTGAGCGCTACACACGACTGCACCGAAAAATAGAAATTGAGATAACAAATGTTTCATAATTTTTTTTCGAAAGTTAATGGTTAATCCCGAATCGCCCCATACACTGCCACCTTAAACTTGTCTCCGATATTCCATACCGGGGAAGCATACATGTTGGTAAAAATCATTGCCACGAGTTTTTCTTTGGGGTCTGCCCAGTAGTGCGTGTTGAACGCTCCGCCCCAAGAAAAGCTGCCAATTGTATAAATGCTTTGGTGGTCGTTGGCGCTGGTCTCCAACCCAAAACCCAATCCAAATTGGGTGGTGATTGGTGGTTGTGTTTGATTGGTAAGCATCAGCTCTACCGTTTTTCTACTCAACAGCCGCACCCCATTGTATTCACCCTTGTTGAGGAACAACTGCAAGAATTTGCCGTAATCTTCTGTAGTTGAACTTAGCCCGGCTCCTCCAGAGAAATAAGTACCTGCAAGTGTGGGATATTGCGGATTGGATCCATCGTAGGTAGGTGTTTCCATTTTCAGCAGCTTGCCGTTTTTTGTCTGATACAAATACACCAATCGGTTTTGTTTTTCTTTGGGCAAATAAAAGTAAGTGTCATTCATGCCCAATGGTTGGAAGATGCGCGTCTTAAAAAATTGTTCGAGCGATTGGCCCGATAACACTTCTACCAAGTAGCCCAATACATCTGTATTCAGACCGTACGTGAATTGCTCACCGGGATGATGCTTTAATGGCAGTCCACCCAGCACTTTCATTTTATCTGCCAGCACCATGTTAGCTGAACCGATGCCACTTGGTACTTTTGCTTTCGCATAAATTGCCTTAAACTCTTGACTGCCAATACTGGCATAATCAATACCTGATGTATGGGTAAGCAATTGCCGAATGGTGATTTCACTTTTGGCAGGCATGGTAGTGTAAGTGGTATCTGCCCAATTGACGCTAACCAGTACTTTCGGGTTTTTGAATTCGGGGATGTAACGAGAGAGCGGATCATCCAACAAAAACTTGCCTTCTTCAAACAGCATCATAACAGCCAAGCTGGTGATAGCTTTAGTTTGCGAAGCGATCCTGAAAACATCATCTTTCTTCAACGCAATTTTATTTTCCACGTCACTATAGCCATAGGCCTTGTGGTAAATGATCTTGCCATTACGAGCAATGAAAACGACTGCACCTGGAATTTGACCCTTGTTCAAATGGTCGTTGATTAAGTTGTCTACGCGTTGCAGTCTTTCTGGCGACATTCCATTTTCTTTTGCAGCGCCAACTGTCAGTGTTTGCCCGTAACCGTTCAACCAGAGGATCGTTAACAGCCCAACCCAAAAAGTTTTCATATTTACATTTAGTTAATTTTCTGTTGCCTAACGCAAAACGGGGTAACCAGCCGTCACCTAAAGTCCCTTCACACTCATGCCGCCATCTACCATCATGTTTTGGCCCGTGATGTAGCTCGCTTTGTCCATGCACAAAAAGGCCACTAAACCGGCTACCTCTTCGGGCTTACCCACCCTGTTGAGCGGGGTTCGGTCTAATATTTTCTCTAAGCGTTCTGGTTGCGATAGCACCGCCTCCGTTAATGGTGTTTCGATATACCAGGGCGAAACACAATTTACGCGAATGCCGTCAGGGGCCCACTCTGCTGCCAGATGGCGTGTGAGCTGAATCAAGGCAGCCTTTGTCATCCCGTAAGGCGGGCCTGTTTGCACATCAAAGGAGCCTGCCACTGAGGCAATATTCACAACACTCGCGTGCCCAGCGGATTTTAAAAGCGGATGCGCCAGGCGTGATATTTCTACCGCGCTGAATAAGTTGGTTTCAAATAGCTTCCGGTATTCTTCTTCTGAATACGCCACTAACTTCTTACGAACATTGGTACCAACGTTATTGACTAGTATATCCAATTTACCCCAGTTTTGAGTAATTCGTTGGATGAGCGCTTGGCGAAATTTGCCATCGGCCACATCACCATCCATGGTAAACAGATTGGCTGAATTCTTAACTTTACCTTTAATGGTTTGTGTATCACGCGCTACCACTAGCACCTCTGCGCCTAGTTCCAAAAACTCCTTGGCTATCGCTAAACCAATGCCTTTTGTTCCTCCCGTGATGAGTGCTTTTTTGCCTTGTAAATTCCACATGTTATTTCAACAGCTAAATTTTTGTTTTTCCCCAGTTCTCCCCGGTTTTTATCCGATGTACTTGCATGTCGCTGACGCCATATTTTAGGGCGATTTGCTTAAGTGTTGTTTTGCCAAGACTGAGTATTCGTTTGATGGTGAGGACTTGCTTCTCGGTAAGCTTGGCGTTGGCGTTCCAATAGTTGGGATTACTTCGTTGGTGAGTGAATCTTTCTTGGAGTGTAGCCCATTTTAAATTTTTATAATGATTATCATTCCTGTTATAATTTAAATGGATAACAAATTTATGTTGCTTACTAGGTTTTTTTAAAAAATGGATAGCGACTAATCGATGGATCAGGAAGCTTTTGTTGATTGGCTCACTTCGAAAAGATATTCCAGGATAGTTAGAGATGACACCTGGCTTTAAAAAATGTCCGCGAGTGGGTTTGTCTATAAAACTGATGATCCGGCCATGATTGGTTACGGCATATCGATTTCCTTTAGAGGATTTCTTAAAGGGCAAAATGGCTACCTTTTCGTTTGGATGCAGTCTGATTTCCTTCGTGCTCATATATTTGTTAAAAATTTTCTTTTCGTTCAACCAACAAGTACCAATTGTTTTCAATGGGCAGATAACCCTGTTCGTAGCAATAATAGTAAATAGAGCCCTCTTTTGTTTTGTAGATGTTGGTAAAATAGTTAAAGTCAAATCCTTTTTGAGTCAATTTCTCGCGACTCATCTTCGTTTTACCGCTGGGGTTTGCCTCCATCAATATGCGTCTGTTTTTGCGCAGCACGTTGTTCACATTTCGGATGTAGTTGGTTTCATCACTGTTCAGTTTGTTGTTGTAAGCCACTCGGCATTGGTCTGAACAAAATTTTTTGTCTGCTCTGCCAATAATTTTCCCACCACACTCCAAACATCCTTTTTCTTCGTTTTTGGGCATAAAACGCGGTTTATTTGTTTGATATTATCCGTTTTTAAACGTTTAAAAACGAATATAACCGAAAGTAATTGAATAACAAACGAGTCTGTTTTTGTAGCCCCTGCACTTTTGCATCGTCAATCGCTGAACAACTCAGCCGAAGACAAAAACAAAAAACATTTTTAACCTTTAAATTTTAACTATTATGAAAAGTTTGAGAAACAGCGTGCAATTGATCGGGAACTTGGGCAAAGATCCTGAAGTGAAAGAGTTTGGCGGAAACAAAAAAGCTTCGTTTTCAATCGCGACTAAAGACGCCTACAAAAATGCGAAAGGCGAAAAAATCGAAGACACACAATGGCACAACGTGGTAATCTGGGGCA
>DHLV01000202.1:0-7997 GCA_002405445.1 Flammeovirgaceae bacterium UBA4659
GTCAACAAGATGGCCTTGGCCTTGTTGGACAAAGAGAAATCCACCAAAATGTCCAAACGATCAAAACGGTTGACCGCTGCACTAGATGATGAGTACAGAAGTTTGGTGCTGAAATGTTAAAAGCGATTTCCCTGTCGTAACAGGTATATATTTTTGGTTACTCATACTTTTTATTTATTTTGTTTTTCCGAAGATACATCAACGTTCTTTTTTTAGTCTCATCAATGCAAATGACTCCAAATTCAGATTGCGCCCCTTCGTACAAGGATTTTTTGTCTGGGGTATCCTTGCACTAGGAGTCAATTTGATCGGCTACAAAGATGTAATCGGATATAAAAGCCTACAGGATTTTACAGTAATTCTTGCAGTAAATATCATTTTCTTTTCTGCGCAAACGTTTTTAGAGGAATTGATTTTTAGGGGATACCTGATTCAAATAGTAGGACGGATAGTGCAAAGTAGTATGCTTGTAAATTTTATTGTGTCGATTTGTTTTGGCGTTTTACACATAGCCTTCGGATTACAGTCGCTTCTTTCATCTTTTCTGTTTTCGCTGGTAGTCAATGCACTTGTTCTTAAAGAAGAAGGGCTGGAGCGTGCATATGGAATTCATTTTGTGAATAATCTGCTGCTGGCTACGTTCTTCGCAAATATTTCGGAGCATATTGGTCAGAACTTTTCTACGCACATTAACTGGACCGAACTGCTTATTGACGTAGGTAGTTTGTGCGTATTGTTGTTTGCCAGTATCTACCTGATCAGTAATAAGTCAATTTCATGGTTTCGAAGTCGTGCCAGGTAAACTTCAACGAGTTTTCCTTTCACATCCATACGCGGGGTTGAGGTTAGCCAATTCGCTCTATCTGTGCGCCCAACTTTTTCAAGCGCCCTTCAATGTCTTGGTAGCCGCGGTCTATTTGCTCTACGTTTGAGATTTCACTTTCCCCAGCCGCAGAGAGTGCCGCAATTAGCAGTGCTACACCCGCGCGTATGTCGGGCGAAGACATTTTAATGCCGCGCAGCGGTTGTTTTCTATCTAAGCCCATAATGCTGGCCCGGTGCGGATCGCACAAAATAATTTGTGCACCCATGTCGATGAGTTTATCTACAAAGAACAGGCGGCTCTCAAACATTTTTTGGTGTACCAGCACGTTGCCTTTGGCCTGCGTNNGCGTATGTCGGGCGAAGACATTTTGATGCCGCGCAGCGGTTGTTTTCTATCTAAGCCCATAATGCTGGCCCGGTGCGGATCGCACAAAATAATTTGCGCGCCCATGTCGATGAGTTTATCTACAAAGAACAGGCGGCTCTCAAACATTTTTTGGTGTATCAGCACGTTGCCTTTGGCCTGCGTGGCCACCACCAGCACAATGCTCAGCAAGTCTGGCGTAAAGCCCGGCCACGGTGCATCTGCAATGGTAAGTATGGAGCCATCAATGAAGGTTTCAATTTCGTAGCGCTCTTGAGCAGGTATGTGTATGTCATCGCCTCTAAACTCCATTTTAATGCCGAGCCTCCTGAAAATTTCAGGTATGATGCCCAGCATATCGATGCGACAATTTTTAATGGTGACTTCAGACTGCGTCATGGCAGCAAGGCCAATGAAGCTGCCAATTTCAATCATATCCGGCAGTAGCGTGTGTTCGGTGCCGTTGAGTTGTTCTACACCTTCAATGGTCAACAGGTTCGACCCGATGCCGCTGATTTTTGCGCCCATGCGGTTGAGCATGAGGCAAAGCTGTTGCAGATATGGCTCACATGCAGCATTGTAAATGGTGGTGGTGCCTTTGGCCAGCACCGCAGCCATAATAATGTTGGCGGTGCCTGTAACAGAGGCTTCGTCCAGCAACATGTAGCAACCTTTTAGATGCGAGGCATCGATGTTGTACAGGTTTTCGTCTGCGTTGAAGTTAAATTTAGCGCCCAGGTTTTGGAAGCCAATGAAGTGCGTATCTAACCTGCGCCTGCCAATTTTATCGCCCCCTGGTTTTGGAATGTTGGCTTCGCCATAGCGCGCCAAAATGGGGCCGAGCAACATCACAGAGCCGCGCAGTGTTGCTGCCTTTTTGCGATAGGCATCGGTTTTTAAAAATGAGGTGTTGATGTTGGCGGCCGTAAAACGGAACGAGCCTTTGCCGAGTTTTTCTACTTTGCAGCCCAGGTCGCCCACCAACTCTATGAGTTTGTTGACATCAACGATATCGGGCACGTTGTGAATGGTCACTGGCGCTGCCGTAAGCAACGGGGCACACAATACTTGAAGGGCCTCGTTTTTGGCGCCTTGCGGGATAATTTCTCCTTTTAGTTTTACCCCGCCTTTGATTTTGAACGAACTCATTGATCCCTTCTGCGGTGTTGGTTGTTGCGCCTGTTTTTATTGAAGCGTTGGTTGCGGTGGTTACGATCGCGGCCACCGCCATTTTCACGTGCATCGCCATTGGGGCCGGGGCGAGGCCCTTTGCGATCGCGGTACAGTTTTTCGAATAAATTATCTTCACGCACTTTGTCGAGGTTCAACTGCAACTTCCCTTTCGACATGATGGCGAGGTCTTTCACGATCACCGAGTCATCAAGTGTTTCTTTGTTCCAGTTGCCATAGAACGTCTTCATCAACTTACCCAGGTAGATGGTGGCCTCTTCGCGCTCTTGCGGATCTTCTTTTTTGATCGCCTCTTGCACCAGACGCTCAACATTTTTTCCATAGTGCTTGAATCGCACTTCGCTCTGCGGGTATTCCATTTTGCGCGGCTTCTTAAACAAAATGGTTCGGTCAGGCGTGGTAAAGGGATTATCGATATCCAGATTGAAATCAGCTATGATGTAGAGATCGTCCCACATGCGTTGTGGGTTTTCATGCGCCTCTTTCACCACGGGCGCCAATTGCTTGATAAGTTCAATGAGGGTGGTGGCCATTTGGGTTCTCTTGCCCTTATCGGGGATGCTGCGAATATAGTTGACCAGTTTTTGCACGTTGCGGCCATATTCTTTCAAGATGATGCCTTCGCGCTGTGTGTTGTATTCTGCGATCATGGGTTTATTATGCTAACTCTTCAACTAAAATAACTTTTAATTCAGTAATTGACTTTTACCTAAAGTCATTGGTTAAAAATCTCTTGCACCCATAATTTAGGGCGCAACTTATTTGTAAGGCATCTACAGTTTTTAGCATTTTGTGTCTCGACCTTAGTTGTGCAGCGCCATGAGCTACTTTTAGGTTTATGTCGAAGACGTTCACGTTGAATTGATTCAATGTACGCTCAAAATCATCTAACAATTCTTTATCGCTATCTCTAATAGGCTTTACGCTGAATTCAGAGACTGTTAAAACACTGGTAATAAGTGGGGTTTCTTTACCAAATTCTGTCGCCAAAAAATCATCTACCTTCTGAGCATGTCTTGCATCATTTTCAACCAAGTAAATAAATGGTGACGTATCCAAGAATAACGGATCAAGTTCGGTCATCATCCCTTAGCTGATTGACATATTCTTGAGCATCCAAGCCCAAAACATTTTTTCCCCTACCACGAATTTGCGAAAGTATTCGATGCGCTTGTTCCTTCCTTAATTTAAAGTTAAGGTAGTCAAGTACTTCTTTTTTACCATCCGGTGGAAGACTATCGATTTCTTTTATGATTTGCTTTACGCTCATCAGTTGGTGTGTATCTTCAATTTTGCAAAGCTAAGCAATAACGTCTTCTCGCCAAAATCGGCAAACTGTATCTTTGCCTTGCGCTCAGCGCCAACTTCCTCCAGCTGTATCACCGTGCCAAAGCCGAACTTGGGGTGCTCTACCTTCATGCCTGCAGCGAGTCCCCTGGTGTCGCTCGGCAAAAAGTCAGCCGAAGGTTTGTAAGCCGTGGGCTTTACCACTGGTTGCGAGCTTACCGTCCTTTTCATGCCCGAAACAAAACTCTTTGCAAAGTGGGGGTTGGATGCCACCGAATCGATTCCCCCAAACTTTGTGCTTGTTTTGATGTAGCGTTTGTTGATGTCATCCAAAAAACGGCTGGGCTCGCAATGCTTCAACCGGCCAAAACGATACCGCGTAAGGGCGTATGAAAGAAACAATTTCTTTTGTGCCCGAGTGATGGCCACATAAAACAGCCTGCGTTCTTCCTCTAACTCTGCTCGGCTGCTCAACATCATTTGCGAGGGGAACAGATCCTCTTCCATGCCCACGATGTACACGTTTTTGAACTCAAGTCCCTTTGCCATGTGGATGGTCATCAGCGTTACTTTGTCGGGGTCATTGTCTTTGTTATCATCTTGCCCGGTGATCAGCGACACTTCCTGTAGAAATGCCCCTAGGCTCTTGTCTTCTTTCTCCGGATCTTCCACATACTCTTTGATGGCGTTGAGCAGTTCCTGCACGTTTTCATAACGGCTTAAGCCCTCTGCTGTTTTGTCTTCGTATAGTTCTTTCAGCAAGCCCGATGACTTGGCAATTTCCGCGGCCGCCTCATAGGCATCCTTGTTTTGCACTTCGATGGCAAAGCGTTTGATTTTGGTCACAAATTCATCGATGGGTGCTGCGGCTCGGCCACCCAAAAATGATTGCGCATTCTGCACCACTTCCCAAATGCTAATGGCGTGGTCGTTGGCGGCAATAATAATTTTGTCGATGGTGGTGTCGCCAATGCCGCGCTTGGGCAGGTTGATGATCCTGCGGAAACTGGCTTCGTCTTGCTGGTTAATGGTGAAACGAAAGTATGCCAACAGGTCTTTGATTTCTTTGCGCTGGTAGAAGGAGAGGCCGCCCACCACTTTGTATTTGATGTTTGTCCGCCTGAGTGCTTCTTCGATGGAGCGCGATTGACTGTTGGTTCGATATAACACCACAAAATCGCTGAACTTATACTGGTGCTGCATCTTCTCTTCAAAAATGGAAGAGGCCACCAACTTGCCTTCTTCATTGTCTGATACCGCTTTAATGAGCTCTACCAGGTTGCCCTCTTCGTTTTGCGTCCAGACTTTTTTAGGCAGCTGTGCTTTGTTTTTGGCGATCACCGAGTTGGCTGCCTCTACAATGGTTTGGGTGGAACGGTAGTTTTGTTCGAGCTTGATGATGCGCAAGTCGGCATAATCTTTTTCGAAGTTGAGAATGTTGCTGATGTCTGCACCTCGGAAAGCATATATACTTTGGGCATCATCGCCTACAACACAGATGTTCTGCCGCACGGCTGCCAGTTTGCGGATGATGAAGTACTGGCACAGGTTGGTATCTTGAAACTCATCTACCAGCACATATTGTATGCGTTGTTGGTATTTGTTGAGTACAGCAAGGTGTTCTTTAAAAAGTTTGTCGGTGTTAAAAAGCAGGTCGTCAAAGTCCATGGCGCCCGACTTGAAACACCGAAGCGTGTAGTTTTTGTAGATGTTGCCGATTTCAGGACGCATGTTGGCGGCATCATCGCCCACCAGCATGGGGTTGCCCAAATATTCTTGCCAGGAGATGAGTCGGTTTTTTGCCGCAGAGATGCGATTGTAGATTGTGTTCGGTTTGTACTGCGCTTCATCCAGTCCCATTTCTTTTACCACTGATTTGATGAGCGATTTTGAATCATCAGTATCGTAAATGGTGAAGTTGTTGGGGTAACCCAAAAGGTGTGCCTCAGCCCTCAGTATTCGTGCGAAAACAGAGTGGAACGTGCCCATCCACAAGTTGCGCGCATCACCACCCACCACCTTTTCAATACGATCGCGCATCTCTTTGGCTGCCTTGTTGGTGAAGGTGAGCGCCATAATGTGGAAGGGATCTATATTGTGCTCTTTGATGAGGTGCGCAATGCGGTAGGTAAGTACCCTGGTTTTTCCTGATCCGGCACCGGCTATCAGCATACAGGGCCCATCGGTATTGATGACGGCCTCGAGCTGGGGTTCGTTGAGTGTTGTGAGATAATTTTCCATAAAATCAACTGGCAAGTTACAGGTGAATGACCGAAGTAGGATGAGAAATTAGTTTTAAATTTGAGCTACTTCAACTGACAGTTCAAGTACTAAAATGCCACCCTTTTTACAAACGCCAAAAAAAGAGTCTTTTGCCACGTGGTGGTTCCGCACCCTTATGAACTGGTATCCTATGTATTTCGGGTCGGGTGGCAAAATTCTGTTTTGGGCTGCCGACCATACCGAGGTGCATTTGCGCCTGCGCCTTAATATTTGGACGTACAATTACGTGGGCACCATTTTCGGGGGTAGCATGTTTTCTGCTTCAGACCCGTTTTATATGCTGATGTTGTTCAAGGCATTGGGCCCGCAATATGTGGTGTGGGATAAGTCCGCCAGCATCCGATTCAAGAAACCCGGCAAGGAAACGCTTTACGCGAAATACGTTTTGACGGATAACGATTTTAACGAGATCAAAGCTGCCGTGGCAGAAAAAGGAGAGGTCACGCGACCATTTTTAATTCAGTGGGTGGATAAAAACCAAACGGTGCATGCCGAAATTGAGCGCCTGTGCTACATTGCAGATAAAGAACATTATCGACAGAAGAAAGGCGAGAGCCAAAGCGCCAAGTTGGAATTTAAACGCGGGGTAAAATGATTAAGGTAGGAGAGATCTTGGTTTCAGATGATATTAAAGAAGTGGAATTTGTTTGCCACTTAGAAAAATGCAAAGGCGCTTGCTGCGTTGAAGGCGACTTGGGCGCCCCGTTAGAAGAAGATGAACTGCAAGTGATGAAAGACATCCAAGAAGCAGTGAAGCCTTACCTTACACCCGAAGGTAGAGAGGGAATTGAAACGCAAGGCGCCTACATCTTAGATGAGGATGGCGATTACTCTACGCCTACGATCAAAGGCCGCGAGTGTGCGTACGCACATTATAACGCACAGGGCGTGTTGAAGTGCGGAATTGAGCAAGCATACTTGGATGGAAAGATCAGTTACCGAAAACCTATCTCATGCCATTTGTATCCCATCCGCATCACTAAAAACAAAAAAGGCTTTGAAGCGGTAAACTACCACAAGTGGAGCATTTGTTCAGCGGCATGCTCTTTGGGTACATCGCTGCAAGTGCCACTGTATAAATTTTTGAAAGACCCGCTGGTGCGTAAGTATGGGCAGGCGTGGTACGATGAGTTGGTGGAGACGGTTGAGTCAAAAGAAAACTAGCGGCATCTGCCTCGAGTGAACTTGGAAATCCCGCTTCTTCGCGCTTCACACGAATTGCCATTGGTTTTACCATCACACCCACATACTGGATTCAAAATTCTCGGGCATCCCGCAAAATTATCAGGCAAGTTGACAGGCACTTGGCATGGCAGCAGGCCATCAAGTAAATGACTAATGGCTTCGCGATTTTTGTCGGTGAGTTCTACAAGTTCTCCACCCCGAATAAAATGTGTACACCCCCTGAGTTGTTGCAAAAACCACATAAGATACCCCCACAGTGATATCACATGAGTTCGCGCCCATGTCTAACAGAATCGATGCATCAGGGGGGCATTGAATCTTAAAAACACTTTCCAATTTGCAGGATAACTTGTTGCCATCAGCATAGTTTAGCTGGCCAAACACAATTAAATCAGATTGCACGACCAATAGCGAATCAGTTGGAAGCCTATCGGGCGTCTGACCCATCGCCCCGTTAATAACCATGATGAGGAGCAGAAACGTGAATCTTATGTGTCTATGTAAAGGTATAAAAAAGCCCCGTCTTGCTTTCGCGAGACGGGGCTCTTCATTCAGTTTACAGATTTGCGAATTATTCCGCCACCACGTTTACCGTGATATCGTGCTTCACTTCTTTGTGTAAGTCTAAGTGCGCAGTGTAAGTGCCCAATTGCTTAGGTTGTTCTTTGAAGCTGATCTTCTTACGATCGACATCAAAGCCTTTTGCCTTCAGTGCATCTGATATCTGTACTGCTGTAACAGCACCGAAAATCTTGCCGCTCTCGCCAGCCTTGGTGCCAATTTCGATGGTCATTTCGCCCAACTTGGCAGCCAATGCTTCGGCATCAGCCTTTACTTTGGCAGCCTTGTGCGCGGCTTGCTT
>DHLV01000202.1:8258-8908 GCA_002405445.1 Flammeovirgaceae bacterium UBA4659
TTTTTGTAACCGAGTCCTGTTACGTCTTGTTTCAAAATTACTTCCATGATTTCTACAGGGTTAGGTTATTTCAATCCGTCTGCTACATAAGGTAGAATGGCCATGTGGCGTGCGCGCTTTACCGCTTGTGCTACCTTGTTCTGGTACTTCCAGCTGTTGCCGGTCAATCTGCGAGGAAGGATTTTGCCTTGCTCGTTGATAAACTTCAACAAGAAATCAGGATCCTTGTAGTCGATGTACTTGATGCCGTTCTTCTTGAAGCGGCAGTACTTTGGCTTGTTCTCGTTACGCTTAACGGATTCGTTCATCAGCGTAGTGGACTGTTGATTATGTGTGCTCATGCTTCAGCCGCCTCCTTGCGGGTTGCTTGCTTTTTGTTTCTGTTGAATTCGCCTTTGCGCCTGCGCTCGTTGTATACCACCGCGTGCTTATCCAGCGCAATGGTCATGAAGCGCATCACCGACTCATCGCGTCTGTACTCTGTCTCCAACATGCTGATGAGTGAGTGGTCTTCTGTCGTGAATTCGATGAGGTTGTAAAACCCGGTTGACTTCTTTTGGATTTCGTATGCCATCCGCTTGAGTCCCCATTGCTCAACGTTGAAAACGTTGGCTTTGGCCTTGGTTAACACCTTCACGAACTTGTCGACA
>DHLV01000001.1 GCA_002405445.1 Flammeovirgaceae bacterium UBA4659
TGTCTGTCTCCCATTTATCGGAACTCAGTTTCGCTTATAGGCATTGATTCTTCACCCTTCGTTTTTTTCTGTTTGAATCGAATAAAATAACCCTCTGCCTCGCTGTGCTGAATTTGAGCCCAAGTAAGTGCAGTCAGATCGCTCCAGCGTAGGCCAGTCAAAACAGAAAAGAGCGAGGCTTTTTTTAACAAACTTGGTTCGCACTCGGTAGCCACCAGCTTTTCAAGTTCCTCTTGTGTCAGGTATTCTCTTTTCGTTTCGCCCTGCTTGATGCTTGCAACTGTTTCGAGTGGATTTTGTGTAAGTATTTTGTCTTTTACTGCTTGCGCAATTGCAGCTTTGAATTTGTTAAAGTAGGAGTGAGCTGCATTCTGTGAAAGCCTTTCGTTTTTATTGTTCAGTTTGCTTGTGGTCTGAAGGTAGTCGCGAAAGTCATTGCAAAAACCCTCCGTTAAAGATGAAACCAATAAGTTTCCGTTGGTGAATGCACTTAGGTAGTTATATGAACTGAGCCAATTATCGTAGTTACCTTTTGAGGTTTTTCGTTTTTCTGCCAGTTCACGGAAGTACCTTACAAATTCTACGTTCTTTTTCGTTCGATCTATGAATCCGTACTGGCCATTTTGGATTTCGATTTGTCTTTTTGCGCGGATGTTTTCAGCCAATAGTTTTGTTTCCTTATTGTGTTCACGGTCAGTAGGGGTAAGGGGTTTATCAAATAGGTAGAGGTCTAGAAACTCTCTTCGGGTTGATTTACCTGTGCCAGGGTGAGGGATGGGCGGATAGAAGTCGAGGTAAATTCTCTTTCTTCCCTTCGAAATTGGTTTGTATCGGACGCTCACTGTCATTGAAGTAATTTTTCGATTTCGCTTTTGCGGATAATGACCCTCCGGCCTATGCTGCCGCATTTTATTTTCTTGGCTTTGATTAGGCGATGCAAAGTCATCCTACTGATTCCTATGAGTTTGCATGACTCGGCCACGCTTAAATATTCCTTGGCTTTGACTGCTTCAATAGGCTGAATCAATTTAGTGAGGGTTTGGAGATTGCTAACTCCAATTTTTTTGCCTTTAACCAGTGCTTTGTACGCACGGGAATTGCAACGATGAGAACAATACCGGGTAACTGTGGTTTTTGCCTCAAAACTCTGCCCACAAAACTCGCATAGCCTATTCACTTTAATGTTGCTGCTCATTTGGTTGACCCTGTTTTGGCGCTTGCAGGTGGCACAATAAGCCAGTTTGTATCTTGATGTATCATATTGTATCTGGTTGTCTCCTGATGTATCATAATTTCGCCAAATCACTAGAAATTTGTACCTAATTTGTACCTAGCAGTTTAGAGGTACACCAAAGGTACAAATAGGTACAAAATATCAATAGAAAACAGTGAAAAATGAAAAATGAGGTACAACAAAAAAAGCCTCATATAAGGCTTATTTGTCATTAATTTCTATATTTGTTTATCAATTATTAGAAGTGTACTACTTCCCGATACAAAACTTACTAAATATGTTGTCCAACAGATCGTCAGACGTGATGTGCCCGGTGATCTCGCCAAGGTAATGAAGGCTTTGACGGATATCCATCGCCAAAAAATCGCCAGTGACATGTTTGTCCATACCCTCCAACACCCGGGCCAGCGATTGATTGGTATGCCATAGGCTTTGGTAATGGCGTAGGTTGGTGACCACAACATCACCCTGTTTCACTTCATTTACATGGAAAAGTGCTACGATGCGTTCTTTTAGCGTTTCCAGATTGGTTTTTGATCCTGCCGCAATCAACACGAAGTCACGCCCCAGTGTACGCACCAAATCCGATTGAGCCAGATCCAGTTTGCTGCCGATTTTAAGGTACTGAACGTTTAGTTTCCTGATCTCATCCTCCTGTTGCGCAATTTCCTCAAGCGTGGTGTTTGATAAATCGAACAGGTATAAAATCAATGATGCCTTTTTCATTGATTCGTGTGTGCGCTGTACGCCAATCATCTCTATGGCATCTGACGTATGCCTGATGCCGGCCGTATCCATGAAGCGGAATGCTATACCGCCTAAAATGACTTCATCTTCGATGACATCGCGCGTGGTGCCAGCGATGTCAGAGACAATCGCCCGCTCCTCGTTGAGGAGTGCGTTCAGCAGTGTAGACTTGCCCGCATTCGGCTTACCTGCAATTACCACAGGCACTCCGTTTTTGATTACGTTGCCCTGGTCGAACGACAAAATGAGTGGTTCGAGGTATGATTGAATTTTCCGAATCAGTTGCTTGAGTTCATCACGCTTGGCAAACTCCACGTCTTCCTCACCAAAGTCAAGCTCCAGTTCGATCAGCGATGCGAAATGGATCAGCTCTTCGCGCAAGTGCCGAATCTCTTTGCTGAAGCCTCCTCTCATTTGGTTGAGTGCCGCCTGACGCGCATTGTCATTTTCAGCATGGATCAGATCGGCCACCGCCTCAGCCTGTGCCAAATCAAACCGGCCATTGAGAAATGCGCGTTTGGTGTATTCACCGGGCTCTGCCAGCCGCACTCCTTGCTTCAGCATTAATTTGATAATTCCTTTTATGACGGTAGGCGAGCCGTGGCATGTGATCTCGATACAATTCTCTTTGGTAAAAGAGTTGGGTTCGCGAAAAATGGATACCACCACTTCGTCAATCGGCCGATCTCCATCTACGATTAACCCCAAATGCAGGGTGTGCGTAGCCTGCCGTGTTAAGTCTTTTCCTTTAAATACTCGTTGGGTTAGTTCAATACAATTTGCACCGGACAGACGAATCACGGCCAAAGCACTTACGCCTTGCGGAGTAGCAAGGGCAACAATTGTATCGTCAGATTTCATTGGTTTGTTCGTCATTCTTATCTGCCTCAGTTTATCAAGCGATTTTGTACTGCTTTCCTGAAAGTCTCGGCCTGTTTGTCTGTTTGTTGTAGATCATTCAGCGTCTCGCCAATATCCCCACGGTGCCTATTGTACTTGGTTCCAAGTTCTTTCAGCTTTTCTGAAAATTCATTGCCTGAAAGGGCACGTTGGCTGCTGCACAAAAAAGCGTTGATGGCGGCCGTTTTTACTCGAATCGCTTTGTCAAAAATGGGTGTACCGCTCAAACGCTGCAGGCCCTGTTTGATTAATGCGGATGGAGCGACTGAAACATAACGTTTTCTGCGAAATGCGGTAACAATTTGTGACGGCATCACCTCACGGTCAGCTACCGTCACGCGAAACATCAAGTCAATCGGAAACCGTTCATTATTTCTTTTGATGGCTTGGATCAATGCATTGGTTTGGACTTGATGCGGTTCAACCACGTCAACATACAACATTGCTTTTTGCGTTCGTACTTCGTAGGTTCTATTTTGGAAGGTATGCACTGGTATGAGTTTGTTATATGAATACAATGGAAGAACCGCAAAAACCGCAGGCTAGCCCGTGCTAGTCTTTTCTCTCACAATCAGCACGGGAATATTCACGCGGTGCCGCACCGTATCTACTGTAGCACCTAGTATCAAGTCTTTCACCCATTGGTGGCCATGTGCACCCATCACCAAAAGATCTGAATCAAATGCTTTGATGATTTCGGGGATGATGCGTTTGGGATTGCCGAACCCAATTTGTGTTTGCACCGAATATCCCTGGGCGATAAGCTGATCGGCATATTTTTGTAAAGCCACCTTGTCGTCTGCTGATTCGCGGTCTGCGATCTCGCTACCATACCACAGCGCACCTGCCGTTTCAACCACATGCACCAGTTGGTAGGTGGCATGTTTTCCGCCTTGCGACAATGCACTTCTGATCGACAGTGTGTCGATGTGGCTGAAGTCGATGGCGATGGTGATGCGCTGGTATACCGGCTTGTCGAGCGAGCTGAGATCTGCGGCCGTGCCATGTGGCGATTTCGCCAGTTGGTCCGCCCTGCGCATGTCAAGCATTGGTTTGAAGGTGATGTACAACAGTAGCCCACCGGTGGCGAGGCACACAGGTATGACAAAGATGTAGATCAGCCATGCACTGTCAGCGGATGACTCGATCCACGATGTAATTTCCTGAAACACCAACTTCACGTTTAACGAAACAATAATTATCGCTATCAGCCACGCACAAACCCTTACCCATGGTTTGATCACAAAAACGCCCATCTTCTGCTTGTCTGAGGTGAAGTGGATCAATGGAATGATGGCAAAACCCAACTGCAGGCTTAACACCACCTGGCTGAATACCAGCAACTCCCCGGTTTTGTGCTCCCCGTAAAGCATGATGACAACGTAGGCTGGCACAATGGCAATCAGGCGGGTGATCAGTCTGCGAAGCCATGGTGCAATGCGCAGGTTTAAATAACCCTCCATAACGATTTGCCCCGCCAAGGTGCCGGTGATAGTCGAACTTTGTCCGGCTGCCACCAGTGCTACACCAAACAAAATCGAAGCCCAGTCAGTGCCGAGCATGGGTGCCAGAAACTTGTAAGCATCTTGAATGTCGGAAACTTCGTATAAGCCGGCACGAAAGAAGGTGGATGCTGCCAGAATCAATATGGCCGAGTTCACGAAAAAAGCAGCATTCAGCGCGATGGCCGAATCGATAAAGTTGTATTTGATTGCAGACCAAATGCCACGCTCGGAGGTATCAAACCTGCGGGTTTGCACCAAAGACGAATGCAGGTACAAGTTGTGCGGCATTACCGTGGCACCGATGATGCCAATGGCTATATAGAGCGCTTCCTCGTTGGGCAGCGAAGGCACAAATCCCCTAGTCAATGCCCCCACGTCTGGCTTTGCCCAAATCATTTCCATTAAGAATGACGCGCCTATGATTGCCACCAGCGATACGATGAACGCCTCAATTTTCCGCATCCCATAGCTTTGCAACACCAATAACAACAAAGTGTCCAATACGGTAAGGGTTACACCCCAAACCAGCGGCAAGCCAAACAACAGCTGCAACCCGATTGCCATTCCAAGTACTTCTGCCAAATCGCAGGCCGCGATGGCGATCTCAGCCAAAACCCAAAGGCAAAAGTTGACTATCGGGTGGTAGGAGCTGCGCGATGCCTGCGCCAAATCCAATTGCCGAACCACACCTAGCCGCGCACTCAAACTTTGCAGTAATAAAGCCATCAGGTTGCTCATCAGCAACACCCAGATGAGTGCATACCCAAACTTGCTACCCCCGGCAATGTCGGTGGCCCAGTTGCCGGGGTCCATGTAGCCTACACTCACCAGGTAAGCGGGCCCCAAAAACGCCAACAGCTTTCGCCAGCCGCTGCGTTGGGTGGCGTCTACCGATGAGTGGACTTCGCTCAATGATTTGCGCTGCTCGTTCATTTTCGATGCTTATCCTCCGGGCTGACCAAAATATTATCTGATACTTCTTTGGATATGAAAGACCGTGCGCCACCGATGCTCACTTCCATTGAACCATCGTATTCTTCACGGGCCAGAACCTTGATCTTCTTACCCGGATGTGCGCCAATCTTGTCCAAATACTTCAGCAATTGGGAGTCGGAGTCTCTCACCGCCATGATTGCCGATTCCATGCCTACCCCTAACATACACAGAGCCACGTGCAATGTTGCTTTCACCTTTCCAGTGCTGTCGGGTATCGGGTCTCCGTGCGGATCTACTTGCGGATACCCTAGAAATTCGTCCAGCTTCTCGATCAAACGATGTGACTGAATGTGCTCCAGTTGCTCGGCTACTTCGTGCACCTCATCCCACGAAAAGTCAAGCTTTTGCACCAAAAATGTCTCCCAGAGCCTGTGTTTGCGAATGACTTCAAGCGCCACTGCCTTGCCTCTTGCGGTAATGTTGACGCCATAATATTTTTCATATTTGACAAACTCTTTGTTGGAAAGTTTCTTGATCATATCTGTTACCGAAGCTGCCTTTGTGCTCAGCGACTCGGCAATCGAGTTGGTCGTCACTGATTCAGCGCCTGCCTTTGACAAATGGTAAATGGCTTTGAGGTAATTTTCTTCTGTGAGGCTGATCATCGTGCAAAGATAGATTTTTTAGGCGTGCCTAAAAAATAACTTGGTTCGTCTGATGTCTGGATTTCGGAGCATACCGGTGAGCGCACCGTGCAGGTTTGGCACCCAACTATTTCAGTGTGGCTTTTTCACTGTGAGTCCACGAGCCGGCAGGGGCTGCCCGGATCACAATATCAACCAATTGATGATCCACCGATTGCCATAAGACCTCACTTCGGTTTTGCTCTCGGACAGCTGTTTAATTTTTCTTCTTG
>DHLV01000146.1 GCA_002405445.1 Flammeovirgaceae bacterium UBA4659
TTGGAGTCTATCCGCGACAGCATGGAAAGAAAACAATTGGAGAAAACGCTTGAAGCTACGCGGAAGCAAGTGATCGAGATTTCACTGGGACAGGTTGATACATTCGCAGGAAACATGCTACAAGTACAAAACCAAAAAGGGCAGCGCTTGATGGTGATGTCTAGCCAGGCATTTCAATCGCTTACCACCATGCAAGTGCAAAAGCTAACCCTGCAAAACAAAATCATCCACTCGCTACTCTACACGATTGAGCGCCACGGTGGCGGAAGTGCAAGATGTATGATGGCGGAGGTTTTCTAAAAAGGATACCCAATCCCAATATTGTAAATCACCGGCTCGCGGTCTAGGCCATAAGGCCCGCCAAATGCAGCCCGATTCAGCACCCAGCGCTGGCCAACGGGCCGCGCGGGATCCCATGCTTTGATGCCCACATCCAACCGCAAAATTAAGAATGAAAAATCAAACCGAATACCGAAGCCTGTGCCCACGGCAAACTCTTCATAGAAGTTGCTCCAGTTAAACTGCGCCTCTGCCTTTGAGGTAGTCCTCAGCGACCATACGTTTCCGGCATCAACAAACAAGGCGTAGTTGATAAAGCCGATCAACTTCTGCCGCCACTCCATGCTTCCTTCAATCAGCAAATCGCCCGGCTTTTCAAAACGGTAATCGAAGTATCCGTTCGAGGCTGGGTTCTCGCTCAACTGCGGTGGTTCAGAGCCTACACCCAACCTGCGTGGCCGCCACGCACGCACCGAGTTGCTACCACCTGCAAAAAAGTTCTTTTCGTACGGCAACACGCGGTTGGCACTATAAGCATAGCCCACGCCCGTATTAATGCGCCAGGCAAATGATGTTTTCTTATTGATCACGATGTTTTTACGGAAATCGACATTGAACCGAAGGTATTGAAATGGTTGCAGCCCTTGGTCGATAATGAATTGTGGAGTGAAAAAATTTAAAATAGTGCCGCCACTTTCCAATGTGGTGCGCAACAGGCTTGAGCTTTTTTGCGAACTGCCATAGTTGTTGTTCCGAGTAAACGAAAAAATCATGCTTCCTACAAAGGCAGGGTCAAAGGCATTTTTTAGATTGTTGCCTTGTTTTTGCAATCGCACCAGCAAAGAATCAAAGCTTGAGTTGACCGAAGATCTGATGATGCTCAAGTTGGTGGGCGAGAAGGTAAACTGAGACTTTTGGTTGATATCCCATGAAAAAGTGGCGGCTACAGTTGTGATTCTTCGTTGGTATTCCGGGCGATCAGTATAGGTGTATCCTGCCGACAAGCGTGTTCGCGGATTGTACCTGGCATACCTGAAGGAAGCCGCACGACTAAACGGAAATAGAAATTGCGGAAAGCCAATTGCACCGTTAATGCTCCCCTCGGTACTTTGGTAAAAGTTTCCAACTTCGGTGGCGGAAGCGACACCCTCAAACCCAAAGCGGCCGCTCAACTCCAAAATCTCTAACCCCCCAAAAAGATTTCGTTTCTTCAAGCTTGTGCTGATGTACGGGCCCGGAAACCCTTGGGTCACCGTTACACCAGCTTCGTTCGACCACGAATACTTGTCCAGTGCACTTAAAAAAAAGTTTGCCACCATCTTGCCACGGAATGCAGCCGTATCGTAGTTCACGTTTACAAACTTAAAGATGTCAAGGTTGGCAAGCTGTCGCTGCGTGTTGATGGTTTTGGTGCGACTGTATAAACTATCCTGCTTGATGAATACCCGTTGTGCCAAAATCTTTTTGTTGTATTCAGGAAAAAAGTAACTGAACGTCATACTCTCATAGCGCTCCGCCTTGCGTTTAAGCTTACCGGTAAATTTGCGGCCCACGTCTGTGGTGATGCTCACCGAATCCACATGGTATTGCCGGTGTTGATTGGTGCGCGTGGGATTCAGTATTTCCATTCTCAACAGAATCTTATGGTCTTTGCGCGAAGTGGTGTCCACCTGAAAGTCGATATACTGCCGTGAGAAAGCGAAATAGCCGTTATCCTTGAGCAGATAGTCGATCCGCTCCCGTTCTTTGGTGAGTTTGTCTTGACTAAACTGGTCGCCTTCTGCCACTAGGCTTGTGCTTTCCTTTACCATGCTTGCCACTCGTTCGTCAGGTATGCTGAACGCGATGGTATCGATAAAGTAAGGCCGATCAGGCATCGCAGAATAGCGGATGGTGACCTTTCGATTTCGTTCGGTGGTGCTGGCCGTTACTTTTCCGCGGAAGTACCCGTTAATGAACAGGTAGTTGTTCATCTTCTCCAGGCTTTGCGTCAACTTTACAGAGTCAAAAACAGCCAGCGGCTCGCCCCATTGCATGAACAAATTCCCGTTTTCAATCTTTTTGTCGAGAGCGTCTGTCTTTTTCCTTTTTTTGAATTGCAGCGAACTGATCTTTCGCGGGTCTGTCGCTTGGGCGATTTGCTGTTCATATTGCGCTTCAATTTTTGCGCGCTTTTCAATGAACTTTTGTTTTGAGTGGTTGATAAACCGATTTTCACCGATGTGGTACATCCAAACAAGCAAATTAATATTCAGCCACAAGAATTTTTTGTTCGGCTTTTGTACGGGTAGGTCGGCCAGGTTACTTTTGTTAAAACTCTTTGGCGCTTCGATAATCTGTTTGTCGAGCATCTTTTGATCTTGGCGCAAGTATTGGGTGCCGAGGCAGCCGCTGAGTGACGAAACAAGTACCACGTAGGCTAGTATGCGCAGGCTACGCTTCACGCAACCAAACAAATTGTTAAAGAAAAAAGAAATAGTCACGCCTATGATCTCCAAAGCAAAAGTCAAGTTCATCAAATCTTTGCAATTAAAGAAATACCGAAACGAGGAGCAAAGTTTTGTCGTAGAAGGTGCGAAGAGCGTGGCGGAGTTGCTGCGCTCGGATTTTGAGGTGCAGTGGCTTGCGGGCACAGCCGTTTTTTTGGCTGCACACCAGCAGTTATTGGCCAAGCGAAACATTGAGGTGGCAGAAACTTCAGCGAGCCATCTGTCCCTGATCGGCACGCTTCAAACCAATGATGGGGCGGTTGCTATTGCGTCAATGCGTTCGAACTTACCGATTTCGGTAAACGATGAGTATGGTTTGGTGCTTGATGACATTCGTGACCCGGGCAATCTGGGGACGATCATCCGCACTGCTGATTGGTATGGTATTCGAAAAATTATTGCGTCAGAAGAGACAACGGATTTTTACAGTCCAAAGGTGATTCAGGCTACAATGGGGTCTTTTTGCAGGGTGCATGTTTTCTATACTTCTTTGCAACAGTATTTGAGTAAAACCGTGCTTCCTGTGTACGGTGCTTTTCTAGAAGGTGCAGACGTACACCACTTTAAATTTTCTCAGTCAGGGCTGTTGGTGATAGGCAATGAGGCGCAAGGGATCTCAAAGTCTGTGGAGCAGAAGGTTACCCAAAAAATTACAATACCGAGAAGGGGCGGGGCGGAATCGCTGAATGCTTCGGTAGCCACTGCGATTATTCTTGACAATATCTTTCGTTGAGGCTTGCAGGCATGTTTAGAAAAATCCTTTGCTCTGTTTGCTCGCCTCTTCTGATAGCTTTTCCGCTTCGGCTTTGCCAAGATAATGGTCAATCAGGTAATGGCCTAGGTAAATGACAGGTGTCAGTAAAATGGCCACAGCGAATTTATACAAGTAGTTGGTCAGCCCAATGGCAATAATTTGCCCTGCGGAGAACGTGCCGACAAACGCAATGTACAGCACCACAAAACTGTCGATGAACTGCGAGACCAACGTTGAGCCGGTTGCCCGCAACCATAACATTTTTGTTCCTGTAATTGCTTTCAGTTTTTGAAATACAAATACATCAATCAATTGCCCGATCAAAAAGGCTGTTAGTGATGCGATGATGATGCGCTGCCCTTGACCCAGAATTTTATTGAAAGCAAAATCCATGTTGAAATAATTGCCCGATGCGTCTTTGTTGTTGGCCTCCAACCACCATTCTGCAGGCGGTAACTTCATTGTGAGGAAGATGACCACAAAGGAATAACCAATAAACAAAGCTGCCAGATAACTGATGCGTTTGACACCAGGCTTGCCGAAGTACTCGTTAATCAAATCGGAAGTAACAAATACCACCGGCCAGATGACAGCCCCTGCCGTAAGATTGAAGTCCATCGTAAAACCAAGAATGTTGAGGTCGGCCGGGGCAAGGCCGAGCGTACTTTCTCCTGAAAATATTTTCACCCCAATCAGTTCGGCTATGATGGCATTTGTAAGGAAGATGCCAGCCAGCACGACAAAGAGCGTGTTCTTTTTCTGTTCAAGCGTGGGATGGGCCATATCGGTTTAGGCTACAAGGTGCGTGGTTTCGCCTTCAATTGCAAGCACAGTGTTTTCAAATTCTGCCTGTGCTTCCGTTAGCATGTCGTTCAGTTCGCGGTAGCGTGCAGAGAAATGGCCAAGCATCAATTTTTTTGCACCACAGAGATTTGCCATTGCTGCTGCCTGCCGCGCGGTGCTGTGTTTCGTCTCCAACGCTTTGTCCTGGTCCGTTTCCAAAAAAGTCGATTCGTGATAAAGCAAGTCGATTCCTTTGATCTGCTCTACCATCGCTTCGTTCCACATGGTATCAGAGCAATACGCATAGCTCCGGCTGGGCTTGGGTGGCAGCGTGTAATCTGCACTCCTATAAACTACGCGTCCTGTTTCGTCTGTCACATCAACGCCTTGTTTAAGCAAAGCGATGTGCTGCAATAGCATACCATCCTGTAGTTTCGTTTTGTTCAGGTTCAGCATTTTATGCTTTTCGCGAAAGAGAAAGCCCGCGCAGGGCAACTTATGGTTCAGGGGAATGGTCTCCACCTTTACCACCTCATCGTCCAGCAAAATAACCTCCTCTGTAGGCTCAAACGGATGAAAGTGTATGTTGAAGTTGAGCACCGATTTTGAATACTTGAGTTGCAGCAGAATTATTTCTTGCAAACCAAAAGGCGCATACAAATGCAAATCATACGTTCTTTTGTTGAGGTGCATCGAAAAAAGCAGGCCCATTAAACCAAGGTAGTGATCGCCATGTAAGTGACTAATGAAAATGTGACTGATTTTCGATTGGGGCACGTCAAAGCGTTGCATCTGCATTTGCGCACCTTCACCGCAATCAATCAAAATGTGCCTGTTGTGGATATTTAAGTATTGGCAAGAAGTGAACCGACCCAACGCTGGTGCAGCCGCACTAGAACCTAAAATCGTTAGGGAGAAATTGCTCAAGACGTTGATTCGTTGATTCATTGATTCGTTAATTCGTTGATAGGTTCATCACCGAATTAGGGAATCACCGAATTATCAAATTATTCTTCGCTCTTCATGTCTTTTTCTATTTCGTGCATGAAAACCGCATCGATACCCTCGTCCACCGTGGGCAATATGTTGAGTACACTATCCAACTGCGAAATTCTGATCAGCTTCATTGTGTGGTCTGACAGACAAGTCAAAACGAAAATGCCACCCTCTTCCTGCATTATGCGGTTGCCCACTAACAAGGCACTCAGTCCCGATGAATCAGTGTATTTTACTTCAGAAAGATCAAGGATGATATTGCGCACGCCCTCCGCATGCAGGGTTACCATTTCAGACTTCAGTTTTGGCGCTGCGGTGGAATCGAGTTTTTCTTCGTGCAAACGAATCAATGTGTACTTTTCCTGCTTGTCGATGGTGTATTTCATTTGTTGGGAATAAGTATTTCGGTGAACAGAAATTGGTTATCAATGCGGGCGCTAAGTTAGTGATTTCATAATACTTTGCTCAATTCTTAGCTCAATAGTCTCATCGTCAACCGGGGCCAGTTGCTCACCAATCATTTGTTGGTATAATTCGCGATAGCGGTGCGAGATGCCTTCGACTATCTCATCTGTCATGTCGGGCACATGCTGGCCCTCTTTTCCCTGAAATCCGTTTTCGATCAACCACTGCCGCACAAACTCTTTTGACAACTGCTTTTGAGGTTCGCCCCGCTGCTGGCGCGCTTCGTAGCCCTCGCGGTAAAAGTAGCGCGATGAATCAGGCGTGTGTACTTCGTCAATCAGGTGAATCTTGCCGTTGTGTTTTCCAAACTCGTATTTCGTATCCACCAAAATTAAACCCCGTTTTGCCGCCAATTGTGTGCCCTTTGTGTAGAGTTTGTAGGTGTAGTCTTCGAGGGTTCGATAATCGCTTTCAGTAACCAGGCCTCTTTTTAGAATCTCATCTCCCGAAATGTCCTCATCATGCCCCACATGGGCCTTGGTAGTTGGGGTAATGATGGGGTGTGGCAGGGGATCATTTTCTCTCAGCCCTTCCGGCAAAGGCACGCCACACAATAATCTCTTTCCGGCTTTGTATTCACGGGCCGCATGGCCTGCCAAATAGCCGCGCACCACCATTTCAACGGCAAAAGGCTCACACTTTAAGCCAACGGTTACATTTGGGTCAGGTGTGCTCAGCACCCAGTTTGGCACAATCTCTTTGGTTTCGGCTAAGTTATGAGCGGCTATCTGGTTGAGGATTCGCCCCTTGTCAGGTATGCCTCTGGGTAACACAACATCGAAAGCAGAGATGCGGTCGGTGGCTACCATGGCCATCGTATCCCCAAAAAAGTAGACGTCTCGTACTTTGCCCCTGTAAAAACCGGTTTGTCCCTTAAAGTGGAAGTGCGTTTCTTTGATTGCGTGCATAAGCGGGCAGCAAAATAGCGATTCAGCCCGCGAAAATAAATGGTTCGCGAATGAAATATTGGTTTATCGGGTTATTCGTGCTTTGGATGTCAGTGCAGGCTGCCTTCTTGCTACTAAAGGGGGTGAATCTTCCGGTGGATTCAGCCAGGTACCTGGCCGGAGCTGAAGGGTTACTTGCCGGGCGGATGCCTGAGGGGCCGGACGTCTGGTACACATCATACATGGCTTTTCTGGCTTCCGTTTTTTTCCTCGGAGGCACAGAAAGCACAGCGATAGCCATTCAAATCATTTTTTCAGGCTTGGCCGCTTATTGCGTCTATTCAATTGCCGTTTTTGTTTTTGCTGACAGACACGCTGGCGTGGTGTCGGTCATCTTATTTTTACTGTGGCTCAAAATTCATGAATGGAACGTGATCCTATATACGGAATCGCTTTTCACCAGTTTCGTCATCATTTCATTCGCCTGTGTCATTCATTCAAGCCGCTGGTGGCATCATGCTTTTGTTTTAGTCTTGGTTTTCTTTACGATTTTTATTCGGCCCAACGGCTTTGCATTTTTGATCGGGTTTTTGGCTTACTATGTTTCATCAATAAGGCGAGAAAGATCGAATTTGGCCTCCCTGCTGGTGATGGCCGGTGTTGGGGCGATGGTGTGGCTTATGGCGCTGGTTCAGGGATTTGATGTAATCGACAGTTACCGAAAGGCGGAGATAATTTACCCCAACATGACGTTGGGGATGAGTGCGCCCGCAGACTTGTATGTGCCCGTTGCTGACCATTCTTTTTTTTACCGATTGATTGAATTTGCCATTCATAATCCGGTTTATTTCTTTAAGATAACTCTTGTCAAACTATTGTTGTTCTGGGCTAACATCAAGCCATACTATTCGATCACCCATGTAGCTGCGATTGTCATGGTGCTCTACCCGATGTATTTTTTTGCCATCAATGGTTTATACCGGTTAAGGTGCATGCAAAGCACTAAACATTTTGTGCTTGCATTTGTCTCTGCTCAATCTGCCCTTGTCGCCCTTACAACTGAGAATTGGGATGGGCGCTTTTTGATACCATTGCTGCCATTTATTTGTATCATGGCAGCGGGTAGCATTGTCCGATGTTTCCATTTATATCGCACGAAACAATCCTTGCCATTTGCTAGTTCCGAGTTATCAGACTAATTTGTTCCGTCAATGGTACCTTTCGTCAATTCAAAAGTGAGAGCCCACGTTGCCCGATTCTTCAATGGGTTTACCAACACATTCTGGGTTGCCAACACCCTTGAGCTTTTCGAACGTTTAGCGTATTACGGCTCCAAGGCTGTGCTCGCGGTTTTTATCGCTGAAAAGGTAGGTTTACAAAGTGAAGCCGGCTTTCTGGCGGGGCTCTTCAATACATTTCTCTATTCGCTGCCGATTGTGGCCGGAGTATTTGTTGACAAGTACGGATTCAAACGGACATTGATGGCATGCTTTGCCATTTTTTGTGTAGGGTATTTTTCGATTGGCGTGGCAGGCATGGGATGGGGCATAGAAAATTACCTTGACAAGAAGATGTACCTCATCGCAGCGTTGGCGCTGACGGCTGTGGGCGGCTCGTTAATTAAGCCCTGTGTGGTGGGCACTGTGGCTGTTACTTCAAAACCTGATTCGCGCGCGTTGGGCTTTTCGATTTATTATACCCTTGTCAATTTAGGCGGTGCCATCGGACCCATTTTGGCTTACTACATCCGCACCGATTTGGGTATCGAATTTGTGCTGATGATGTCATCACTCACTTCGCTCTTATTGTTTTTTGGTGCTTGGTTTTTTTATCGAGAGCCAGCCGAATCAGAAGCAAGGGAGAAGAAAACATTTGCCAAAGTGATGAGTGAGATGGTGTTGGTTTTTGGCAATGTTAAGTTCATGTCGTTTCTCATCATATTCTCTGGGTTTTGGATGATGTTCTGGCAAATCTTTTATTCTTTTCCTTTCTATGTGAAAGATGTACTGCATTACGAGGCTTTTGAGTTTCTGGAAACGGTAGATGCCTGGACGATTATTGTGATGACCATTCCCATCACGGCATTGGTGCGCAAGTGGAAACCGATCACTGCCATGATTGTGGGCGTTACCATCGCGAGCCTTTCGTGGATCATCATTGGTGCCGGTGGTACTACCTTCGCGGCAATTGCCGGCATGGCTGTGTTCGCTATTGGTGAGGCTACACAAGCACCACGTTTTTACGAGTACGTCAGTTCAATTGCCCCCAAAGACCAAGTGGGCACCTTTATGGGTTTTGCTTTTTTGCCTATCGCCATAGGCTCGTTTACGGCAGGCATTATAGCCGACTGGTTGCGATCATCTTATTTGCAATCCAATCCTGCAATGATGTGGTACACCCTGTCGGGGATTGGATTATCAACAACTTTCTTATTGACTATTTATAACTCCATAGTTTCAAAAAGCATCAAAGACTGATTTTTAAAATTACAACCTCAATTCTCAATCTTTATACCTCTACAAGATGGACGCTCCCAAAATCTTCAAACCCTACATCTCCCCTGAACAAAACATTGCAGAGTTCACTGTCAAGTCGGTGGTGTTCGGGGTGCTGTTCGGCATTCTGTTTGGTTGTTCAACGGTGTACCTGGCGCTGAAGGCCGGCCTCACTGTTTCAGCCTCTATTCCCATCGCTGTTATTGCCATTACGCTCGGAAGAAAGTTTTTGAAGACAACCATCCTTGAGAACAACATCATTCAAACCACCGGCTCTGCGGGCGAGTCTATTGCTGCGGGCGTTGTATTCACCTTGCCGGGATTTTTGTTTTTGTCGCCCGGGGAAAACGGTGTAAGCGTGGGCGAGAGTTATTTCAACTACCTCACCATTTTGATTTTGGCTGCCTTTGGCGGGATGTTGGGCACGTTAATGATGATTCCGTTGCGCAGATCTTTGATCGTAAAGGAACATGGTACGTTGCCTTACCCGGAGGGCACCGCTTGTGCATCGGTGCTGCAAGCTGGCGAGAAGGGCGGTGAGTTTGCGAAGACTGCCTTCTTAGGCATCGGCGTGGCATTTGTTTATGCTGTGTTACAAAAGGTGATTCACGTGATTGCCGAGACGCCCGCTTTTGTCACGAGCCAAGCCAATAAGTTTTGGCCAAGTGCAGCAACACGTGGAGAGATCACTCCAGAGTATTTGGGCGTAGGTTACATCATTGGGTTTAAAATATCTGGAGTATTGGTGGCAGGGTCGGTTTTGGCATGGTGGGCTATGACGCCTTTGTTGGCGACCTTGGTGCCCGCAGACACGATGGCAATGCAGTTGGTGAAGCTGGGTTATTTAGCGGACATCAATACAGCTGGCGGCCCCGGAAATTGGAATCCCGAAACACACACCTTTGCCAGTTATGCAGATGCTATTTACCGCGCCTACATTCGGCAGATTGGGGCAGGTGCTGTTGCAGCCGGTGGGTTCATCACGTTGATAAAAACAATACCCACTATCATTAGTTCATTTAAAGAAAGTGTTGGATCGCTAAGCGAAAAAGGTTCTGCCAGCGTACTGCGCACAGATAGAGACTTTTCTTTTAAGGTAGTAATCATCGGCAGCATCGTTCTGATAGCCGTGCTCACAATTTTACCCAACATACCGGGCGATGGACTCCTTCAAAAACTATTGATCGGTGCATTGATTATTGTATTTGGTTTTTTCTTTGTAACGGTAGCCAGCAGAATCGTAGGTTTAGTAGGCTCTAGCAACAGCCCCATTAGTGGAATGACCATTGCCACTTTGATGGGGACGTGTTTGATTTTTACCGCGGTAGGTTGGAGTGGCAAAGTCTATGAGCCTTTGGCGTTGGTGGTAGGGGGTATGATTTGCATTGCAGCCGCAAACGCGGGTGGCACATCTCAAGACTTGAAAACGGGTTACATTGTTGGTGCGACACCGAAGTACCAACAATTGGCATTATTTATCGGAGCAATTGTTTCTTCTATTGCAATAGGACTTGTGGTAAAAGTCCTTGATACACCCACGCAAGAAATGCTGGCTCAAAACATCCATCACGCAGTGGGTAGTGATAAATATCCAGCTCCTCAGGCCACGTTAATGGCCACTTTGGCGCGTGGCATTTTATCATTTAATCTTGATTGGCAATTTGTGATGGTCGGGGTGTTCATTGCTGTGATGATTGAATTGTGCGGGATTAAAGCCCTCGCTTTTGCTATTGGATTATACTTACCCTTAGCCACCACGTTACCCATTTTCATTGGGGGTGCCATCAAAGGTTATGTCGACTACCGTGCTGCCTTGAAAAACGAAGCCACGGAGGAAGACGATCTTGGCAAGGGAAGTTTATTTGCCACGGGCTTGATTGCTGGAGGCGCATTGACGGGCGTGTTTGCCGCCATCTTGATTGTGATAAACGAGAAATTCATGAAGTCGCTCAATCTGGAACATTACATGGTTGATAGGCTGGGTGAGGATGTTTATTACATGTTGGGCGTAGGTCTCTTTCTGGCAATGTGTGCAGTGCTGTATAGAACTGCCGTGAAGAAGTAAATTTACTTTGCCTCCGCGTTGATATCAATAATCTCCTTGAGCGCATCGAGTGCTGCGCGCTCTGATTCTTCAACTCTGCCGTCAGCATTAATGATGTCAAACATATCGGTGTAAACCTTGTATTTCTGTGCGAATTTTATCTCAGAATGCGCCTTAAAAGTGCTGCGCACAATATCCATCACCTGGTCATGATTATATGACCGGTATTCGGCCACCGCATGTTCGAATTTCTTCTTCAAATCTTGTTCATTCGGGAACAGTTTTTTCATCTTGCCCAAGATAACTTCCTCCTCCAATCCAGCCAGCTGGCTGTCGGCAGATGCCATGTGAACATATAAGAAAAGCACAAAATCCTGGAAGTTGTTGTGGATCACCATGGTTGGTTCTTTTGGTTGAAGGCGAAAGGTAGAAAAAATGGAATAAATTCGAAATGATTTTTTCTCTATCCCAACAGAGAACAAAAAAGCCCCGGCAAAAATGCCAAGGGCTTTTTTTCTGTTTACAGTTCCGTTACATCATGCCACCCATGCCACCGCCCGGAGGCATTGCAGGGGCTTCTTTCTCTTCTGCGATATCTGACACAACCGCCTCAGTGGTCAACAACAAACCAGCGATGGATGCTGCGTTCTCTAGCGCGAGACGTGAAACCTTGGTGGGGTCAATGATACCGGCAGCAAAGAACTCTTCATATTTGTTTTCTCCTGCGTTGAAACCGAAATCTTTCTTGCCTTCTTTCACGCGGTTCACAATTACCGAAGCCTCCTGACCAGCATTTTCAGCAATCGTTCTCAAAGGGGCTTCTAAGGCCAGACGAATGATGTTTACACCTGTCAGTTGATCCTCATTGTCGGTCACCACGTTCTTGAGTCCTTCAATTGCGCGGATGTATCCAACGCCACCGCCAGGTATGATACCCTCCTGTACTGCTGCACGCGTAGCATGCAACGCATCGTCAACGCGGTCTTTCTTCTCCTTCATCTCTACTTCGGTGGCAGCACCAATGTAAAGGATGGCCACCCCACCCGAAAGCTTTGCCAATCGCTCTTGCAATTTCTCCTTATCATAGTCAGAAGTGGTGGTTTCTATTTGTGCTTTGATCTGGTTAACACGGCCAGCGATGTCGGCCTTTTTGCCCGCACCGTTGACGATTGTAGTGTTATCCTTATCGATGTTGATCTTTTCGGCACGGCCGAGGTACTCCAATTTGGCATCCTCCAGCTTCATGCCTGTTTCTTCACTGATTACTTTACCACCGGTCAAAATAGCGATGTCTTCCAACATGGCCTTTCTGCGGTCGCCAAAGCCGGGGGCTTTTACAGCCGCCACGCGCAGCGCACCTCTGATTTTGTTAACTACCAAAGTAGCCAATGCCTCGCCTTCAACTTCTTCGGCAATGATCAGCAAAGGCTTGCCGGTTTGTGCTGTGGCTTCTAATACCGGCAACAGCTCCTTCATGGAAGCGATCTTCTTGTCATAGATCAAAATGTAGGGGTGATCGAGATCGGCCTCCATTTTCTCTGTGCTCGTTACAAAATAAGGAGATAAATAGCCGCGATCGAATTGCATACCCTCAACAGTCTTTACTTCTGTCTCGGTTCCTTTAGCTTCTTCCACAGTAATCACGCCATCTTTACCAACTTTTTCCATGGCTGTGGCGATCATTTTGCCGATTTCAGTATCGTTGTTGGATGAGATAGTGGCAACCTGCTCAATCTCCTGAGACCCCTTGATGTTTTTGGACTGCTTCTTCAAGTTCTCTACAACAGATTCAACCGCTTTGTCGATGCCGCGCTTGAGATCCATCGGGTTGGCGCCAGCTGCTACGTTCTTAATGCCATGGCTATAAATTGCTTGAGCCAAGACGGTGGCCGTTGTGGTGCCATCACCAGCGGCATCAGCTGTTTTGGAGGCAACCTCCTTCACCAACTGTGCACCCATGTTTTCAATGGCGTCTTTCAATTCAATTTCCTTGGCCACAGACACACCGTCTTTGGTAACGGTGGGCGCACCAAACTTCTTATCTAAAATCACGTTGCGGCCTTTAGGGCCAAGCGTAACCTTTACCGCATTTGCCAGTTTGTCCACGCCCTTCTTTATTCTGTCGCGCGCGCTGGTATCGAATGTAATTTCCTTTGCCATATTGTATACTCGTTTTAAATTTTTAATGTTTGAAATCAAATTGTGCCGAAGATGTCGGAGTTTCTCATGATGAGGTATTCTTTGCCTTCGATGGTGATTTCGGTACCGGAATACTTTCCGTAAAGCACTTGATCACCCACTTTCACAGTCACAGGCTTGTCTTTTAAGCCTTCGCCCACAGCAATCACTTTGCCTTGTTGAGGTTTCTCCTTCGCAGTGTCAGGGATGATGATACCAGATGCAGTCTTTTGTTCAGCAGGGGCTGCTTCTACCAGCACTCTGTCTTCGTTGGGTTTAAAATTGATTTTTGCCATACAATGGGTTATTTATAGTTGAACGTTTAAGTGAACGCAGCGCGAAATAACGATATTCGTGCCAAACAGACTAATGATCTCTGCCACAAGAACTATTGTCACTTTTGGCATGTCCAAACTCAATTAATGTCATTTTATAGGTCAAAACCGGAGAAAATTTGACAGTATGGCATCTTTTTCTTTAACTTTTCTGGCAAAAAGAAATATGGATAAACTGGACAACAACTGGCTTACGCAAGGCTTAATTGATTTTGAGTACAAGAAGTACGTGCTGCTGGCCTACTTCAAAACGGTCAGAGAGTCGTTTAAAAGCATTCAACTGTATCCCTTCCTGTCTGACTTGGTTTTCCATTACCGCAACCTCCAAAACCTGAAAGACAACAAATCGTTACTGCGGGATGCCTTTCCAAAAGAGTTGTCAACTGAGGGCATCAGAAATATGGAGATGAACTACAAAAAAATCATTGAGGATGACGATGTGATGCAAGAACTGGAGTCAATCATGGATTTTGCTTTGCCGCATTTCAAGTCATCACTTGATGAGGGTTCTTTCATTTATGAGTATGTGGAGTCGCAGTGTGATATTGCGCCAATCGGGTTAACATCGCTTTACAAGAATGAAGGGTATTTGTTTGTAGCTCAACCACCTGAAAACGAAACAATTGTTTACCGTTACCAAATGACTTTGTTTGACGAAAGTCATCACACCATGCGCAGTATTCAAACCCACCACGTGATGTCTGTTCAGCGCAGTTTGATCAACACCTACGAAAACATAAAAAGAGGGCTTATCAAGCAGTTTACAGAGTTACCAAATCCATGTACCTACCTAGTCACGTCTCGCCTGAAATTTCCGTATCAGCAAACGTTGATGCCGGTGGCCAAACGACTTTTGATAAAAGAAATCGCGAAAGAATAGGTATTTATTTCTTGATGCTATCGCTCTGGGGCTTGGGCGAGAGATTCAGAGTTGGTGCATTCTGTTGTTCCTTAGCCTTTTCGATAATCTCATCTTGCGCCACCCCGCTATTGGGTGTTGTAAAGTTGGTGGCCAGGGAAAACACCATAATGGCAACGGCAAAGCCCCAAGTGAGTTTTTCCAGCAGATCGCCAGTCTTCTTCACACCAATAATGTTACTTGCAGATGACCCACCAAACTGGCCAGATAAACCACCACCTTTTGAATTTTGCGCAAGCACTACCAATACCAATAGAACGGCACTTACAATTGACAATACGATAAACAGCGTGTACAACATAAAATTTATTTCAACTCCCGAATTCGAGCCGCAAAGTAAGCCTTTTTTTGTGGAAACTTCCAAATCAGCTTTTTCAGCATTTCAATCGCCCGTTCCTTTTTTCCTTGTTTGATCAACAGATCTACCAATGTTTCTGAGATCACATCTTTGCCCAACACTGAAGTCTTCTCAGTAAGGTCTACTGACGCTGCTGCTCCTGCTTTGGGCTTTGGGATAGCAGGCTGCGCCTTGATGAATTTCTCAATAATGTCTGATTGCTCTTTACGCTTTGAATCCACCTTTACCCGCTTCTTTGCGTGCTGTTCCAATTCCTTGATCAAACTTTCCTCGGCACCAGGTTCACCCATTGGTGGGTGGTTTGCCGATTCCAGTTGGGCAACCAAAGCCTCAAAGCGCATTTTCGATTGCGCCAATGCTTGCACATCTCGCGCAACAATCTCATACAGCGGATCTTCTGGTGCCGTTTCCGTAATAGTTTCTATTATTGCATTTGGTTCAATGGCGCCATTTATTGCCGAATCACCTCCTATGGTGGTGGTGCGTGGCGTTGGATGAGCCCCAGCGGCCGGGGCTGTTTGATCAGAAACTGTGGACTCTACCACCAAGCGGGGCGAAGTGATCACCCATTTCAGCACGGCCCGATCAGTGGCGTACACTGCACTCTTCTGCAGCCACTTTTCTTTCCCATCCAGGTTAAGATCCTGAAAACCACGTGCACACAACGCATGCAGCAACTGACTGTAGGGATATGCACTGACCAAATCCGGCAGTTGGTTGACCTCTGCGGGCTGCAAAGCATTGAAGTGACTCACCAGCAGGTTAAATGACTGTTTCTCCACAAGTTGTAGGCAGCGTATGATGGTAAATGTAGCAGAAAAATATTTAGTGGCAAAAATGCGGCCGATCCACGATGCCCCCAAACCAAATGACCATTTGCAGCATTGGAGAGTCTAAGCCCTGCCGGCATATACTTTGCCCTCTACTCATGCACGTGTTGTGAGCGGCATGGCAAAACCAGCGTTTCGTTGACATGCATGGGCTTTGGGGTTTGGTACTAACGTGCAGAAATGTTCAATGTGATTAATTCAAGCATCCAAAACCGAGGGCAGAACCCAAACACAACAGGTTTGTGCCGGGTGAATTGCCTCGTGTCAAAGCGACTCACCAATTCGCAATGGTTGCGTTGAACATATCCAGAAAAATCTGGTCGAAGATTCGCTTTTCCAAACTCTCCTGCACGGTTAACAAGTTTTGGTCGTTGGGAAAATCTGCATAAAAGCTGAATGTTTTGTCTTTGAAGCTGTTTTTCGGGTTGATGGTGTCAACGTAATTAGCCTTTATCCCTATCGTCAAGCGAGTGAGGGCAGCTTGTGTCGGCTGTGCGGCCGTGTTGTTGGCAACCGGGGCAATGGGGCTCACGGCATATTGATAAATGGTGCCCTCGATCTGCAATTCACCGTTTTCAGGTACAATCTTCAGACTTGAGTTTTGTTGATAATAGTCTTTTAACCGGTTTGTAAAATTCTGGCTCAGGTTGGCAGGCCCTAAGTCAGTGTTATTGTAGAATAAATCCACTTGCATGGTGCGTGCTGTGGTGGCTGCTCCTGAAAGGGAATACAGTTTGCAACCGGATAGGAGGGTGGACAAAACAATGACTGCCATCCACGGTAGGTTAATTGTGAATTTTGGCACGAGATAAATGATTTTTATGGCAAACCAGTCACCAATTACAAATCGCAAATCACGCATCACAAAACATCTAATCTTCTTCCAGTTCATATTCTTTAATTTTCCGGTAGAGGGTTCTCTCTGAAATACCCAAATCCCGTGCCGCGTATTTGCGCTTGTTGTTGTTTTTGCGCAATGCGCGCAAGATTAACTCTTTCTCCTTCTTTTCGATACTCAAGCTCTCGTCCTCGGCTTCATGTGTGATATCCTGCACCTCTTCTTCCGCTTCTTCATGCTGGGTGGCTGGCTGCACCGGTGAGATGTTGAGCACCACATCGGCAGCCGGCTTCTTTTCGTCCAGCCGAACGCTCTCAAACAAATTGGCGTTGTCTTTGATGAGCTGTGCTGCCTGTGCCGGGTTGGTGAGTGCCTCCAGCACCATCTTTTTTAAGTCATTCACATCCTTTTTCATATCGAACAGCACCTTGTATAATATTTCTCGCTCACTGATGTTCTCAGGTGAATGCTGGTGATATACGGCCGGCAATGAAGATTCTTTTGGGATGTAGTACGCCAGTTCACTCGCATTGATCTCCTTTTTGTCGGGTGACAAAACAGAGATTTGTTCGACCAGATTCTTTAGCTGCCGGATGTTGCCCGGGAATCGGTACTTCACCAACACATCTTTCGCATCGGGTGTCAGTGTGATCGGCTTCACCTTATATTTTTCCGAAAAGTCAGTCGCAAATTTTCTGAACAGCAACTCCACATCATTGCCTCGTTCGCGCAAGGGCGGAACAAAAATTGGCACTGTGTTGAGGCGGTAGTACAAATCTTCCCTAAACTTCCCTTGTTCCACTTTGTGTAGCAAGTTGACGTTGGTAGCTGCGACCACGCGCACATCAGTCTTTTGCACTTTAGAGGACCCTACTTTGATAAATTCACCATTCTCAAGCACACGGAGAAGGCGTGCCTGGGTACCCAAGGGCATCTCGCCAATCTCATCCAGAAAAATCGTCCCTCCGTTGGTTACTTCAAAGTAGCCTTTGCGCGCTTCGTGCGCACCGGTAAATGATCCCTTCTCATGCCCAAACAGCTCTGAGTCAATGGTGCCTTCCGGAATGGAACCGCAGTTGATGGCGATGAACTGCCCGTGTTTGCGTGGACTGAGCTGATGGATGATCTTAGAAAAAGATTCCTTCCCAGACCCGCTTTCGCCCGTGATCAGCACTGTCATGTCTGTGGGAGCCACTTGCATGGCTACCTCTACGGCATGATTCAGCAATTGTGCGTTTCCAATAATGCCAAACCGTTGTTTGATACTTTGAATTTCTGATTCTTTGCTAGCCATTCTTGTATTTGAAGTTTTATAAACGGAATCTACTACCCGCCCGTAATGGTCAGTTACGACAAACGATTAATCAACCATCCTGCCAATCAGTGTGGCCGCAGTGCAGCTCTCCACCAATACATTGACGTATTCACCCTTGTTCCTGTTTTCCTTCGGGAAGATCACCACTTTGTTGGCTGTGTTTCGCCCTTGCCATTGTTCGGCAGACCTGCGCGAGGCGCCTTCAATTAACACCTTGTGCACTTTGCCCACATCCATTTGATTGCGCTTCAGCGAAAGCTCATTTTGCTTCTTTATGATCTCCTCCAAACGTTTCTTCTTTACTTCCATGGGTATGTCATCTGCATATTTCTTTGCGGCCAACGTACCCGGCCTTTCGGAGTAGAAAAACATATAAGAGAAATCATATTGCACGGCATCCATCAGCGAAATTGTTTCTTTGTGTTCATCTTCTGTTTCAGTACAAAACCCCGTGATCATGTCAGAAGATATGCCGCATTCGATGCCCAAAATCTCCCGTATTTTCGATACCCGCTGCAAGTACCAGTCGCGCGAATGTCCCCTGTTCATCAGTTGAAGCACACGGCTATTTCCGCTTTGCACAGGCAGATGGATGTACTTGCAGATGTTCTCGTATTTGGCCATGGTATACAGCACTTCATCAGTAATGTCTTTGGGGTGGGAGGTCGAAAAACGAACGCGCAGGTGTCGGTGAATTTGCGCCACCCGTTCCAGCAAACTGGCGAAATTCACCACGGCAGCGCGATTGATTTTTTCCAATCGTGCTTTATTGTTTTCTTCTTCGCTCCATTTGTAAGAGTCCACATTTTGCCCCAGCAGCGTTACCTCGCGGTAGCCTTTTGCGAACAAATCGCGTGCCTCGGCAACAATTGATTCCGGGTCTCGGCTCCGTTCGCGGCCACGGGTAAATGGCACCACGCAAAAAGAGCACATGTTGTCGCATCCGCGCATGATGGAGATAAATGCCGTTACCCCATTCGAGTTCAAACGAACCGGTTGCACATCGGCATACGTTTCCTCCCGCGATAAGAAAGTGTTGACGGCCTTGCTGCCTTCATCAACCTGGGTGATCAGTTGGGGCAGGTCACGGTAAGCGTCTGGCCCGGCCACCAGATCAACGATCTTTTCCTCATCCAGCAGTTTATTCTTTAGCCGCTCGGCCATACAACCCAAAACGCCCACCATCATGTTGGGTTTTTTCTTTTTGATGCCATTGATTTGGATCAGCCGATTGCGCACAGTAGTTTCTGCTTTTTCACGGATGGAACACGTGTTGAGAAACACCAGATCAGCCTCATCCAAATTTGAGGTGGTATCGAACCCTTCTTTTTGCAGGATGGAAGCCACAATTTCACCGTCTGAAAAGTTCATTTGGCAGCCGTAACTCTCGATGTACAGCTTACGCGTTTTGCCGGTATTCTGGGAGGCCGATACCTTCACTGTCTCAAAAGCCTTTTCATCGAATACCCCCAACACTTCCAAATCTTTAATCAGATTTTCCATTCTTAATTTTTTCGAGCAGCAAATTTAACACATATTCGAGACTTAATGACAAGATGTCAGTGGATTTGCTTCAGATGAACCGCTAAATCAGGTTAATTATGGCTATTATTAAGACAATTAGGGGGTTTTCACCCAAATGGGGTAGTAACTGTTTCTTCGCAGATAACAGCGTGATAGTGGGTGAGGTGGTGATGGGCGACCAGTGCACCGTTTGGTTTAATGCGGTGGTGAGGGGTGATGTGCACTCCATCACCATTGGAAACAATACCAACATTCAAGATGGTGCAGTGATTCACTGCACATACCAAAAAGCAAAAACCGTGATTGGCAGCAATGTATCAATCGCGCACAACGCCATTGTGCATGGGTGTACGGTGGAAGATAATGTGCTTATCGGTATGGGTGCAATTATTATGGATGATGCCGTTATTGGCAGTAATTCTGTGATAGCCGCAGGTGCCGTGGTGCTGCCCAAAATAGTTGTAGAACCCGGCAGCGTCTATGCCGGTATGCCTGCCAAAAAGGTAAAAGACATTGGTGACGAAATGCGAGAGGTTATTCAACGCACCGCGCGCAATTACCCGATGTATGCCGAATGGTTCAGGTGAAACCTGATAAGCGGCTGCCAATCGTTGAAGTGCCTTCAAAACTGCGCAGATGCCCGCTGCGCCTGATTCAACAACATTCTGGACATTAATTCATCCCCTGCTCGCAACCCGGCTGCCGCGCGAGCATATTTTTATGGGTGGCTTACGGTAGTTCTGGCATTTTTACCGTACTTCCCGAAATGAAAACGAATCAAGGTTTTGATCTGAATGTGATTCAGGCTTTTAAAGGAAAGCTGAACGGGGCAGCGTTTCTGGAATTGAGCGAAGAAGATAGCTCTGGCGAGTTTAGGCATATTCAATTTATAGGGCGCTTTGATGGCCACGAAGTTGTTTATGATGCCATTGTGTTTACGTTGAGGTTTCAGCACGAACTGGAGTTGTATGAGATGGCCGAGCATGAGGCCGCCAAACATTTCCCCAATTACAAAAAGCTCCAGTATCATGAAGATGAAAACGGGAACTTAAACCCCCTTAATAATGATGAAGAAGCGATTGGTATGTACATGGCAGAGGTGATTTTGGAGTTGCAGGAGGAAGAGGTGGTAAAAGTAAAGGAACATGTCGATATAGACTCCGAAGCCGAATTTGGCGTGGGTTTAAGTGTTGGGTTGCATCAAGAGGCAATTACTGACCGCGTGCTGGACGAATTTATTTTCGGTTTCAACAGCGGTACATTTAAAACCGATGATACATGGTATAGTTTCCACCACGAGGAAGACGACCCATCATAATTTGCATTTGCGTCTGCTCGGTTTCTGGCTATATTTGCAGCCCAAGAAACACTAAAATTGAATGAAAAATCTACCTATCGCACTGAGCGGGCTCTCTTTACTGGCTGTAGTCATACTATACTTCCTGCATTTCTCGTCAGGTTCCAAAAATGAATCGTTGGTTGGCAAAGCAGCCTCCTCTGGTTTGAAAGTTGCTTATGTTAACGCTGATACGGTGCTCAAGTATTTAGATTATGCAAAAGATGTGCGCGAACGCCTGGAGGCGAAAGGTAAAAAACTGGACGCAGACCTTCAAAGCCGTGCCAAGGCGCTCGAAACTGAGATCGGTGCTTACCAGCGCAACATTAACAGCATGACTATCGGTCAAGCGAAAGCCGTAGAAGAGGACCTGGGAAAGAAACAACAAAACCTGGCAGTGTACCAGCGCAGGCTCGAACAAGAAATCGCCACTGACCAATTGAAAGTCACAGAAGAATTGTATGGTAGCCTTACCACTTTTCTAAAGAAGTATGCCGAGCAAAATGGCCTTGAGATCGTGTTGAAGTTCAATCGCGAGTCAGACGTTTTGTTTATCAGTACCGCTTTAGATATATCCCAGGATGTGGTCAAAGGGCTGAACGAAGAGCATCAAATGAAAAAGTCTAACCCTGTCAAAACGGATACTACGAAGGTCACAGGCAAGTAGGTCATTTTGCAGAAAATGAATGAAGCCGGTGAGAGTCCTCACCGGCTTTCTTTTTTTGTGCGGATTGTCATAACTTTATACCCATGAAGTTAAATGCCTTCCGTTTGCTGAATGTGAAACCAGAAGAGCAGGTGCAGGTTACCCTGATGCTGGTGATGGGTTTCTTCATTGGTATTTTTGTTGCCACGTACCAGGTTACATCAGAATCGCTCTTTTTGAGCACGCTCAGCAGTGAAATCAACAAGGCTTTTTTTGTTTCTGGCGGGTTGGGCATTGCATTCACATTACTGTTTTCATTTTTTCAAAATCGAATTCGATTTGTGACGTTGGCGGTGGCCAGCCTTGTCCTAATTTTTGGGTGTACGTCAGCCTTACATTATTTATATCACTATGGCAAAGACGAACTGCATCGAAATGTATTGCTGTTCATGTATTGTTTGTCGGGGCCAATGATTGCGATTTTACTCCTTTGCTATTGGGGTATTTTTGGACGGCTATTTGACTTTAAGCAATCAAAACGAATTATTGGTTGGATTGATACCGGGCAATTGCTTGCAATCATTCTGGCCAACTTTCTGATACCGCTTTCAGCTTCACTTTTTCCAGATACTTCTGACTATTTGATCGTGTGCGATGTGAGCCTTGTCGGTGTAATCACATGCATGATGCTGGTCACGTTGAAATATGGCCAAGAAAAATTCAAAGCGTCAACTATCAGCGAAGAAATCAGGCGCGAAACCCGTTTTTCAAAAATATTCAAAGACCAGTACGTGGTGCTGTTGAGTTTCTTCCTGATCGTATCGGTGGTAACCTTCAATTTTAACCAATACGTATTTCAGAACTTGCTCAACATACAATACCCTGCGCAACGTGACCTGACCAACTTTTTGGGATACTTCAACGGGGTGATTTACCTGCTGAGTTTGATGATGCAAACTTTCTTGAATGACCGAATATTGGCCACCTATGGTATTCGGGTATCGCTGTTCATTTTACCTGCTTTTTCGATTGTGTTGGCAGGAGTTTCATTTTTTAGCGGTTTGTTTTTCGGATTTGAACCCGTTGCCGACTCTGCAGCATTCCTTTACTTCTTTCTCTTTGTCGCGCTCACGAGGTTATTCAATTCAATGATCCGTGAATCCCTTGAGAACCCGGTTTTTAAGTTGCTATTTGTTCCGCTCGACAGTCGCATTAGGTTTGGCACGCAGGCAAAGGTCGAAGGCGTGGTGAGCGAATCGGGTCGATTGGTAGCGGGTACTTTGATATTCTTATTTTCGTTGATCCCTTTCTACCGAATTTTATGGATCCCGGCTTTGGTGGTTGGTCTATGCGGTCTGTATTTCTTTGTGGTGCAAAAATTGTATGCGGGCTACAAAAATAAAATACGCGCCAAACTAGAAACGAAAGATGCCTCTCAAGAAAGTTTGGAATATGGTTACAAGGAAATTACCAAAAAATTAGAGGCAAGACTTGAGGATCACAGCACGCATCGTGCAGTTTTCTCGTTTAAACTTCTCGAAAAAATTGCCCCCTCTGAAATCGCCACATGGATTAATTCTCTCATGAAAAACAATCGCGATGAGGCGCGGGAGTACGCGCAAAGGCGCATGAATGAAATCAAGGGTCTTTCAGTTTCTGATCAATATGTCATCAGGTCAGAAGTCGACTCTGGTGGCGAGGCTTCAAGAAAGATGCTGACCAAATCAGACTTGATGTCGTTGATCGAAAGTGGTGGTGATATCACCAAGAACCGAATCCGGGCGCTTGTCCGTTCAACGGAGGCAGACGACAGACAATACGCAGCGGAATTACTATTGCACTCAGCCAGCGATGATAGTATTTCCTATTTGATCGAATTGCTCTCTGATACCGAGGCAAAAGTCCGCAAGACTGCGATCTCTACGGCCGTGAAAGTGAATAACACGGAAGTGATTTTTGCCCTCATCCAGAATTTGGACAACCCGGTTTTCAGTAACCAAACCATGAACGCACTGGAACTGATAGGAACCAAAGCGTTGGTTCATTTGGAAAATGCGTTCTACCGCACCGGCCAAAACACCACCATTATCCTAAAAATTGTGCAGGTAATCGGGCGAATAGGCGGACAACATGCCCGGGAGTTGCTGTGGTCAAAAATTGATTATCCCGACAAAGTTGTTGTGTCGCAAGTGTTGGTCAGTTTGGGTGAGTGCGGGTTCAAAGCTGGTGCATCTCAGGTTACACGCATTAAATATGCGATAGAAAGTGATATTGGCGACATCGCCTGGAATGTGAACGCCAACGAGATCATCGGTGAGTCAGAAACTAACCAACGCCTGCGCCAGTCGTTGACTGAGGAAGTTCAGCACGACATCGAGCACATCTACATGCTTTTGGCGATGATTTATGACACCCGATCAATTCAGTTGGTGAAGGAAAACATTGAAAGCGGAACCTCAGAAGGTGTGACCTACGCAATTGAGTTGCTAGACGTGTTTCTGACTGACCAGTTGAAAGTGAAAATCATTCCCGTTTTGGACGATTTGTCGAATACAGAAAGACTCAATCGGCTGGAGATTTTTTTTCCCCGAATGAAGCTTGACGCCAAATTGGCTTTAAAGTTTTTGATCAACCGCGATTTTACCCAGGCGAACCGATGGACGAAAGCCTGCGCACTCGAAGAAATTGGCGTCAAAAGAATTGCTGAGTTCAAGTTGGATCTGATTGCACACTTATTTAACCCAGACCGCCTGATACGTGAAATGGCCGGGTGGGCGCTCTATCAAATTGACCCTGAAGTATACAACCAAAATACGCTACGGTTTGATGATATGGCAAAACGCTGGCTTGACCGCTGTATTTTGCCGGATATGCAACTCAAACTGAAGTTGTTCGACAAAGTCGTATTTTTCCAGCGGCTGCCGTTGTTCGAGGGTGTATCAGGTGTTGCGTTGTCATTCTTGGCAGACATTTCGAAAGAGATCAGGCTATCGGCTGATCAATTTCTCTCGATCGATGAAAAGGTGAACAACGACTTTTTTGTCGTGTACCGCGGCACTGTCCATTACTATGAAAAGAGCGCCCACGTGGCCGACTTTATCCAAGGTAAATTCATTGGCGAGATGATCGCCCCCACAGGTTTCGCAAACTCAAATTTGATGGTAACCAAAGAAGACACTATCCTGCTTAAAATCAATAAAGATCAGTTCTATGAGTTGTTGGCTGACAATGTTAAATTAGCTGACAAATTTTTGGAATACACATAATTTCACTACTTTTATCCACTTTTTGTACCGCTTGGGTGATGGTGAGGTTTCATTTTTTTGGCTTGTCTAGTCGGCTTTTTTTAGAAGATCCAAGAAATTAGGTATATTGGAAGTTGTTTAGTACATAGCTTTATTAGATGCTGAATTACTCTGTTCAATTAGGCGAACAGGACGAAAGCTTATCTGATTTACCGGTCAGCGAAAAGCTTTCATCTAATCCGTTTCCGGGGCTGCGTCCATTCTCAATGGACGAATGTCATTTATTTTTTGGACGCGAGTCACACATAGAAGAAATCCTCCTCAAGCTCTCCCAAAAGCGTTCGGTTGCAGTACTGGGCTATTCTGGCAGTGGTAAGTCCAGTTTGATGTACAGCGGTGTTATTCCAATGCTGTACGGTGGCTTTATGACCGAGTCCAGTCCAGACTGGAAGGTTATCGTGACACGGCCGGGGTCATCCCCTTTGCGAAGCCTCACAGATTCAGTAGTGAAATTGTTGGTGAGCGAAGGCCGATTGGCGGAGGAAGACGTTCCCATACAGCGTGCCATCATTCTTTCAGTGCTGAGAAACAGCGCCAATGGGTTGGTAGACATTGTGCGATATGTGCAAACACACCTGCGCGAGAATGTTTTTGTGCTGATCGATCAGTTTGAGGAATTATTCAGATACAGGGCAACAGAGAGTTTTGATGACGACAACGAAGCATTGGAGTTTGTCAACCTGGTATTGAACCTGGCGCATCAGCGAGAGGTACCGGCTTATGTGGCCATCAATATGCGGGCAGACTTTATTGGGAGCTGTGCTACGTTCCCCGGCTTAACCCAGTTGATCAATGACTCTTCGTATTTGGTACCGCAACTCTCTCGGGAACAGAAGCGCAGAGTAATTGAGGGCCCGGTAGCCGTAGGGGGTGGAAAGATCGCGCCACGCCTGGTCAAAAGGCTTTTGAGTGACATTGGCGATAATCAAGACCAACTGCCGATTTTGCAGCACGTATTGATGCGCACTTGGGATTACTGGTTGGCAAACCGGGAAGGAACTGAGCCGATGGACTTACGGCATTACAATGCTGTGGGCCAGCTCTCACAGGCATTGTCACTGCACGCAAACGAGGCATTCGATGAGTTGTCGACAGATGAACGTGCCATAGCCGAAGTACTTTTTAAAGCAATCACCGAAAAGAGTCAAGAGAATTTGGGAGTCAGGCGCCAGGCACAGGTGTCGTTGGTTGCACGGCTTGCAGATACCAGTGATGAGCGTGTCATTGAAGTGGTAGAACGGTTCCGCCAAAAAGGTCGGTCGTTTTTGATGCCCGCCCACAATGTGCAGATCAATGCTAATTCAAACATCGAGTTGGCGCACGAAAGCCTGATGCGTATATGGACGCGCCTCGCAGGTTGGGTGGACGAAGAGTTTGAGTCGGCCCGCATGTACAAACGCGTATCTGATGCCGCGGCCATGTACCAAATTGGTAAAACGAGTTTGTGGCGACCGCCCGATCTGCAATTGGCACTCAACTGGCAGAAGAAGCAAAATCCCACGCGCACTTGGGCAGAGCGATATGACATCGCCTTCGAGCGCGCCATCGTTTTTTTGGACACGAGCCGCATTACGTTTGAGGCTGAGTTGAAAAACCAAGAGATGGTGCAGCGAAGGATGCTGCGCAGGGCTCGGATCACCACGGTTATTTTGGCAGTGGCGCTGTTGATATCAATCGGATTTTTCTTGTATGCATTGACACGCAATATTGAAGCAAATAAGCAAACTGAAATTGCCCAGAAGGAAGCGATAAACGCGAAAAATCAGCAACAGATTGCTTTTAAGGCTCTAAAACTTGCGGAAGAACGCGCCAAAGAATTGGAGAAAAAGGACAAACAGCTAACGGCAAGAAACAAAGACCTAGAGCAGGCGCTCAAAGAGGCAAAAGAAGCAAAACTATTAGCGTCCTTAGAGGCTCAAAGAGCTTTGGAAGCAGAAAAGGTTGCAAAGACACAAACCCGCATCGTGGTGGCAAAAAGCGACAGTTTAACATCGGAAACGGTGCGCGCAAATGAGAACTACACCAGAGCCAACGGTTTGTATTATCTTACCGTGGCACAGTCGTTGGAAGCAAAATCAGAGGGTATTGATGACAAGCAACTGGCAGGCCTCACAGCCATGCAAGGGTACATTTTCCATACCCGATACAAGGGGCGCAAGTACGATCCGTACGTCTTCAGGGGCTTGTATTATGCGCTGGCGAAATTGAATGGCTTCAACTACAATGCCGTCAGATTTCCCTCTGCAAAGAACAAGCTTTTTGCGTTGGCTGTTTCACAAAACTCCGGTGAGTTCTTTACCACGGGTAATGATGGTCGTATAATGGCCGGTGACTTCCTTACGATGAAGGCAAACAAAACGGTGTACGAAAACGATGGTATCACAAACCAAGTGCTGGCATTGAGCAAAGACGACAAGTACCTGGTGGTGGGCAATGACTCCAGCGGCCTGGAGATCATCAACCTAGGCGGAAATAAAAAATCGATTCGCGTCAAGGGGCATCGTGGTTCGATACGCGATGTAAAGTTTATGCCGGACAATTCCGGCTTCATCTCTGTGGCGTCTGACCGCACTTTGCGCCTTACAAATCCGACTGATGGAGCCGGAAGGCGAATTCTTACCTTACCTTATGATTTAAAATCAATTGACATTAGTTCGGACGGCCAGTGGATTGCCGGTGCATCACCCTCCGGCAAAGTGGTGCTGATCAATACAAGCGATTACTCATTCAGAGAGATTGCAGATGAGGGTCAAAGCCGCGTGTTGTCTGTGGCATTTAATCCTGCAAAGCCGATGGTGCTCGCATACGGTGTTGAGGTAGTGGCAGAAGGCAAAGTGCTACGCGGCCTGGTAAAGGTCATGGATATCGAAACAAAAAAGACAAAAGATCTTGCCGGACATAAAGCCGGTGTTGCGGATCTCGAGTTCAGTCCGGATGGCAAGCTTTTGGCGAGCGCTGGCCTTGACCGAAAGTTGCAAATGTGGGTAGTCGATCATGAAGAGGATCTGCCGGTTGTGATGGACAACAACAACGGCAACGTGTGGCGCATCTCCTTTGCAAAAGGCTCTGATTACTTGTTGGCATCTTGCAACAATGGTGAGGTGCGCGTGTGGCCAACCGACACGAGAACGCTTGCAGAGCAGGTGTGCCCCCTGTTGACTAGAAACATGACCAAAGAAGAGTGGCGTATTTATGTGGGGGATAACAGCGAAACACGATATGAATCAACCTGCAGGAGCTTATTGATCAAAGACTTTTAGGGATGAGGTTGATCTTCTTTATGTTGTTGATTTTGCTTGTCACAGGCGTGTTTCGAGTGCGAGCCCAGGAACTAACGTGCGAGCAAACTTTGAATGAAGCCCAGTTGGAATTTGATGCCGGCCGGTTCTATGGGTTGCCCGCCATCCTCAAAACATGCCTCGAAGGTGGTTTCACCAATGAACAGCGTTTTCGTGCTTACTACATCCTCACCCAAGCGTACCTGGTACTAGATGACCCTATCGCTGCCGAAGATACCTACTTGAAACTACTAAAAGTAGATCCTGAGTTTCGTGCCTTTGTTGCTCGTGACCCGATTGACCTTTACTACCTCAGTAAGAAATTTAGTTCACGGCCGCGGTTTACACCTCATTATCGAATGGGTTTGAATGCTTCTTTTCCATCAACACTGGCAGATGTCACTACCTATTCAGGTAGCACCGAAAATGCCAACACCCTGCGTATCGGGTTTCCGATGCTCGGGGCAGGAATGGATTTTAACATCAACGACAATTGGGCAATTGGCGCTGAGGTCAATTTCGCACCCAAGACATACGGCATCGCTGCGAAGGGCATTTTCGGTAGTGATGACATCTCTGCCATTGAACGAAGCGTTGGGTTTGATTTTCCGATTTATGTCAAATACCAAAAAGACTCCGGACGCATCAGGCCGTTCGGGTACGCAGGTTTTGCCTTCAATTTGTTGCTGTCGAGTTCTGCGACTATCGTTTCGAACGATCGCTTTTCTGATGGCCGGACCACCCCTTCGCAGGGTCCAGATAATGATTTCTTTTACAGCAGAAATACCCTTAACAGGTCGTTGGTTTTTGGTGGCGGGGTGAAGTACAAGATAGGGAAGAACTTTGTTTATGCTGATTTACGGTATATGCTGGGACTCAACAACATGGTGATACCTGATAGAAACTTTTATCAACAAAATGGTAGCGTGCTGTCTGAAACGGTTACAACTTACGGCTATGTAACGGAGTTTTTTCGATTAGACAATCTGGCTTTGTCATTTGGATACGTGATGCCTATCTACTACCCAAGAAAATTGAAGAAAGTAAACACCGGTGGATTCTTCCGGAGCTTCCCCTGGATCAGGAAAAAAGCAAACGGGAAATGAGGCGTATCATGTACATATCGATTTTACTGTCCGCGCTTGGTGGCTGTGATACACCAGAGTCACTCAAATCAAACGAAACAGATTATTTTTTGAAATATTATGGCCAGGAAGGCGAGCAAACAGGGGTTGATTTTGTGATCAATCCGGATGGGACGTTCGTATTACTGGGTAACTCACGAGCTCGCGCTGATTCAAGTTGGCAAATCTTCGTAGTTAAGATTGATGCGAAGGGAAAAACAATTTGGCAAAAGACTTTTGGCTGGCCGTTAAATGACGAAGCGAAAGACATCGAGTTATTGAAAGACGGCAACCTGATTATTGCCGGCAACTCAGAAAAGACCGTGGGTGAATACGATGTTTTTTTATGGAGAATCCGGCAAGACGGGACCTTGATTGATAATGTACGACAAGGCTTGCGTAGAGGCGCTGAAGAATTAGTTGAAAATGTAAGCTCCGTTACGGAAATATCACAAGGTTTAGTGAACCCTGGTGGCTTTATTGTGTCCGGATCTACAACTGGGGGTACTAATAAGCCAACAGATTTGAGTGACGCCATGCACATGCGTTTTACAGATCAATTGATCTGGATTAGCGATGCCAGCGGAAACTGGAAATCCAAACCCACATTCGGAACAGTTGGTTTTGAAGGGACTGAAAGCGCAACGAAGGTCATTCAATTCAATTCGAACACTTATTATGTTTTTGGCACTTCGAATATTAAGAACGCAGGGCCGGGAAACCCGGTAGGGAGTTTTGACTTTTGGTTTTACAGTTTGAGCGATCAAGCCAACCAACCGGTTGACAGTCGTTACTTTGGTGATGACAGTTACAATGAGCAACTTCACAGCGTTACCCCTTCGCGCGGCACTACGGGATATCTTTTGACAGGTACTCAGATGAATCTGGCCAGCGTGGCCCAAGCGGATGTAGTGACAACATTATTAAGTGTACCAATTTCGCTTACCTCACCAAAGGTATTTACTCTTACACTAGGGCTTGGCCTCGGGGATTTACGATCGAAATCAGCCTACCTCGGAGTGGGGCAAACAAACTACTGGGTTACTGCTAACAAAGAAGACGGTACTTCTGCGTCTATTGCTTTGGCTCAGGTGGATTCTAACCCAAAAAAAACATTTGATCGACTGCTTGGCGGCATTGGCGAAGACACAGCCGGGCCCGTGGCAGAATTACCTGACGGAAAAGTGGTGACAGTTGGCACAATGACAATCGGTGGATCCGCCACCACAGGGCAGCGGAAAATGGTTTTTATGAAATTGAATGCAAGTGGGCGATTAGCACCGTGAACCACGATGTTTTTTCATTTGAATTGGTTACTTTTGAAGGATTGTGAACATTAAATGTTTATAGAATTCCTTCCTGCATTTATGCTTGGACTTTTACGGCAGTTTATCCTCTTTCTGAAATCTCAGGCAAGTGCTCGTTTCTCAATATCTGTATTTCTTGCCCTATTTTTTGGTTTGTCTGCCTATGCTCAAACCACCACATGGACAGGGGGTGGTGGGGATTTTAATTTTCAAAACCTTGCCAACTGGACGTTCAACGTGCCTGTCAATGGCAGTAACGTTGTCATCCCCACAGCGGTGGCGAGCGATATCACCAACGTACCTGCTCTTACGTTGGGTAACCTTACGATTCAAGGCACGTGTACGTTTGCGGCCGCAGTAAACGGCACATCATTAACCGTCAATGGGAACTTCACTGTAGATGCAGGCGTCACCTTCACCATCGGTGCTGGAAGTGCAAATTTCAATTTTCTTCTATCCCCATCATCGATGGGTGTAATCAACGGCACGGTTGTCATCAATTCCGATGCCACCAATCGATCATTTCAGAACGATGGTAATTTGACAATTTCAAGTACGGGTTTGATAACAGATAATGGTGTCAATCCGAGCGATTTCACGTTATCCTCAGGGGCTACGCTTCGCATCGGTTCAATTGATGGAATTACAGTTTCACCTTCAACTCTCGGTAGTATCACGGTGCTTGGCACGCGTAGTTTCTCATCCGTAGCAAACTATGCCTATGCCGGGGTTGCGGCCCAACACGTTGGCAATGCCCTTCCCTCCACAGTCAACAGCCTCACCATTCAAAACGGGGGCGGTGTGGTTACGCTCGCCAACTCATTGACGATTACAAGTGGATTAACGATTTCCAGCGGTACACTTGATATTGCCAATCATGACATTATTTCTGTTGCATCAGTAACGCTCACCGGTTCCACGCTCACGTCATCTGGCTCCGGGGTGGTGAACCTGACTGGGAATATTTTGACCAACGCCAGTGCTGTTACAGCAACTATTGCAGCACCCTTGAATTTGGGAGTTTCTGATCGATTGGTTACTGTCGCGAGCGGGTCTTTGCTCAGTGATTTAACCATCAGTAGTGTCATTTCAGGGTCGCCAGGAGTGGGCATTTCCAAGGCAGGAGCAGGCACTCTTACGCTGGCAGGCGCGAATTCTTTTTCCGGTGCCATGCTTGTCAGCGCTGGCCGTTTAAAGATCGGTGCGACAGGGTCGGCCGGCAATGGCCCGCTGGGTACTACCGCCCAAGGTACTGTGGTAGCATCCGGTGCTACATTAGACCTACACGGATCGACACTAAGCAATGCTGAGCCTCTTACAATCAATGGCACCGGAATATCGAACAGTGGCGCTATTTCAAACACCGGTGCGGCAGCTTCCTATTCGGGCGAAATAACGTTGGCATCCAACAGCAGTATTGTCGCAAGCGTTGGCACGATTACTATTACCGGAAACATTTTGGGTGGCTTTGGCCTTACTTTGGCAGGGACATCGACCGGTGTGTTGAGCGGGTCGAAAACAGCCGGATCGGTTACAAAAGATGGCTCCGGCACTTGGACGCTGTCAAATGCCAATACTCATAGCGGGGGCACAACCTTGAATGCCGGAGTACTCAATATCAATCATTCGAGTGCTTTGGGTTCTGTCGCCTCAATCTTTACCATCGCTGGTGGATCGTTTGACAATACATCCGGAAGCACGATCACAACACTCGACTACCCCCTAATTTGGAATGGCGATTTTTCATTTTTGGCATCTCACGTGATAGACTTTGGCAGCGGTGCAATTTCATTGGGGGGTGATCGCGTGGTGACTATCGTTGGGATGAACAACCTCGTATTGAGAGGTCCGTTGAGTGCCCCTACGTTCAATTTGACCAAAGCTGGCAATGGGCAGATCGTATTTGTTGCGAGCCCTGTGACGTTAAATTCTTTAATCTTGAATTCGGGCACATTCGTTAGCACTTCCAATAGTTTGACTCTTCATGGCAACTTATCGGTAGGCGCTGCAACTTTCAATCATAATGGCGGCACGGTAAATTTTGCCGGCAATGTTCCCCAATCTGTAGCAGGTGTAACCTATCAGACGATTTCTCTCAGTGGCACGGGCGTGAAGACTGCGGCAGGAGATATCAATGCCGGTACGATGACGAATGGATCCACGCTGAATATGTCCACATTTAACCTGCCAGCAGGTTCTCTGAGTAACAGTGCCGGCACGATTCAATTTTCAGGGCCATCAAATGGCTTTGCAGTAGGAACGGGCACCATTGAATACAACGGGCCTTCGCAATCGGTAGGTCCCGGCTCGTACACAAACCTCACCATTAACCAAACCTCTGGAGATGCATCTTTGGCTGGCGCGTCCTCTGTTGCCGGTACGCTGACATTGGGGTCAGGCAATTTAAATTTGGGTGTTAATCAACTTGTAATGGGAACGACTGCCACCATCACGGGGGCGTCTGGAGCGCGGTTTATCATCGCTACAGGGGGCGGAAGTTTACGCAAGAATTTTTCGGGTCCCGGGGCATTTACATTCCCAATCGGAGAAAATACCGGAGTTACTGAGCATTCGCCAATTTCTGTTGACTTTCAAACCGTTGGTGGCCCGTCTTTCATCACCGTTTCTGTGACCAATTCTAAACATCCAAGTAATAACAGTCCAACTAATTTTTTAAACCGGTATTGGACCATTTCTTCGGGCGCGTCAGGCACTGCCAATATTATCGCCAGCTATCCCACGGCAAGCGTCAATGGTACACAAACTGCCATCTCTTCGGGCCAATTGAACGGAGCATTCAACCAAATGTCAAATCCGTGGGTGAAGTTTAGTGCGTTGGGTGGAGGGATGCTTTCGGCCAATGGCTCTGTATTGAATGCAGCAACATCTACCATCATCACCGGCATTGAAGGATCTGTGCCCGTTGCAAATGCCGGACCTGATCGGTCGATTTGCAATAACACGAACGTGACGCTGGGTGCTTCGCCTACCGCCATAGGAGGCGCTGGTGGGTATTCATACCAATGGTCACCGGCCACGAATTTAAACGCAACCAACGTTGCGAATCCTGTGTTTACTGCAACCACGGTCGGCACAACAACCTATACATTGTCGGTGACCGATGCAAACGGATTTGTGGCTACTGATGTTGTGGACGTTACAGTCAGCGCAATTCCCACCCCATCAATCACCGGTGTGAATTCAGTCTGCCTAGGACAAACAGGAGTCAATTATACTACCTCGGCCAGTGGTAACGCGTTCAGTTGGACGGTAACAAATGGCATCATTACGTCAGGCTCCGGCAGCAATTCAATATCGGTAACATGGACGGGTCCATCTCCTGGATCGGTCCAATTAACAGAAACTAATGCCACTACAACGTGCGCGGTTACCACTCCTGTTTTAAACGTAATTATTAACCCTACCCCGGCACCAGTGATCAATGGAATTGATATTGTGTGTGCTAATCAAACGGGTGTTACGTACTCCACGGTATCTAACGTTGGGAGGTCATATGCGTGGACGGTTTCTGGCGGCTCAATTGCCTCAGGATCCGGCACCAACTCCATAACGGTGAACTGGGGTGCTGCCGGTAGTGGAACTGTAAATCTTACGGAAACCATCACCTCCACAGGTTGCGCGGCCGCAGCATCAACATTCGATGTTATCGTCAATCCGTTGCCGATTCCAGCGATTGTCGGGTCAAATGCCGTGTGTGCGACCCAGCCGGGACTCACATATTCTACTGCGGCATCAGGCAACATATATTTGTGGGCGGTCTCCGGGGGTAACATCAATTCAGGACAGGGCACCAACGCAATCAACGTAACGTGGGGTGGGGCAGGAGCAGGATCAATTCAACTCACTGAGACGATCGCTGCATCTGGTTGTGCGGTCACCACACCGCCCTTTGCCGTAACCATTAATTCTACGCCATCCCCCACCGTCTCAGGAGCAACAACTGTGTGCTCCGGGCAGGTTGGCGCGGTCTATTTAACACCACCCAACGCAAATCGATCGTACGCCTGGTCGGTGGTAGGTGGTAGCATCACATCGGGTGTCGGCACAAATGCCATCACAGTCACGTGGGGCGCGGCTGGTTCAGGATCAGTGAGCCTAACAGAGACCATTACAACCTCGGGGTGTGCCACTGTTGCAGCATCACTGTCGGTGACGATTAATGCATCCCCAACGCCAGCAATTTTTGGATTGAACCCGGTTTGTTCGGGGCAGAGTGGCGCTATCTACACGACAGGGAGTTCAGGGAACACGTATGCATGGACAATTTCAGGAGGTTCTATTTCCGGGGGAGCCGGAACTAACTCCATATCGGTAGATTGGGGCGGCAGTGGAATTGGAACATTGCAATTGACTGAAACCAACACCACAACCTCGTGTGAGACCACTACAGCGGCATACAACGTAACAATAAATCCCAGTCCGGCACCGGCTATTGTTGGGGTCAACTTGGTTTGCGCTAATCAAACCGGAGTAAACTACTCGACCCCACTCAATGCTGGAAGGACATACACTTGGAGCGTTACCGGAGGATCGATCACGAGCGGTTCCGGCACAAATTCAATCGATGTTACATGGGGTGCTGCAGGGGCAGGCCTTGTGCAGCTGACTGAAAGAACTCTTTCGTCAGGCTGCTTAACCGTTGCGGCTCCGGTGTCAGTGACCGTTAATTCAAATCCGGCACCCTCGATCACGGGCTCTTCATCGGTATGCGCAAATGCACTTGCAGTTGCGTATTCGACCCCCGTTGCGCCTGGGCAAAACTACAATTGGACGGTTGTGGGGGGGAGCCTGATGGGCGGATCAGGCACCAATGCAATCACTGTAAATTGGGGGGCTGGCCCAACCGGCTCGGTGCAGTTACTTCAAACAAATCCAACAACCGGGTGTGCAACGCTCACGCCCTTGTACACCGTTACCATTAATCCTAACCCGGCTCCAGTGGTTTCTGGATTGAATACTGTTTGCGCGAACAGGACTGGCGTGGTATACACAACGCCCACAATTGCAGGGCGCACTTACTTGTGGACAATCGCTGGCGGTACCATCACCGCGGGGTCCACCACCGCTTCGGCAACGGTGACTTGGGGAGCTGCCGGGGCAGGCACCCTTCAGGTTACAGAAACAATCACTGCGAGTGGTTGTGCAACTACCAGCGCAGTATATAATGTCACAAAAAATCCCAACCCAACGCCAGCGGTGAGCGGTGCGACTTCAGTGTGCACAAATGCATCGGGTATCACTTATTCGACAACGTTGGTAACTGGCAACACCTATAGCTGGTCACTTCCGAGCGGAGGCGGCACGATTACGAATGGCGGATCGACAGACCAGGCGACTGTTACTTGGACTACAGCGGGCGCTCGTACCGTACGCGTAACTGAGACCATTACGGCTACCGGTTGTTCTGTTAATTCCGCAAACTATAACGTCACTGTTAACGCCAACCCGTCTCCCGTTATAACGGGAGCCAACACGGTGTGTTCAGGACAAACCGGTGTGTCCTATAGTACACCTACCATTGTTGGAAGAAGTTATGCATGGATTATTAGTGGTGGCACCATCGCATCCGGTGCAGGCACGGCTGCTATTACAGTCAACTGGGGGGCCGCAGGTGTTGGTACTCTGCAATTGACGGAGATCGTTAACGCCACAGGGTGCAATACCACGACAAACCTGTTCAATGTCAATATTAATGCGAGCCCTGCGCCATCGATTGCCGGGCTGTCATCGGTTTGCTCGGGACAAACGGGCGTGGTTTACACTACGCCAAATGTGGTTGGCAATTCCTACACTTGGTCTGTAACGGGTGGGTCAATTACATCGGGATCAGGTACAAACACGATCACCGTTTCTTGGGGAGTTTCTGCTACGGGGAATGTGACCTTGACCGAGACAGCGATTGCAACGGGATGTGCTGTAACTCAACCGATTTACAATGTTGTTATCAACTCCAACCCGACCCCGTCAATTGTTGGACCCAATAACGTCTGCGAAAACCAATCAGGTGCCACATACTCGACTGCACCTGGTGTGGGGAGAAGTTATGGATGGACAGTGACTGGCGGAACAATTGCTTCCGGGGCGGGCACCAGCAGCATTCAGGTAAACTGGGGTGCAGCTGGCACGGGCACCGTACAATTGACGGAGACAATTACCGCTTCATCCTGCGCTGTTACAACACCCGTATTGAATGTTACCATCAATGCAAGACCTACACCATCGATCACTGGACTAAGTTCAGTTTGTGCAAACCAATCAGGTGTGACCTATACTACACCGGCTTCAGGAAACATTTTTTTGTGGACAATCGTTGGTGGAAGTATTGTCTCCGGGGCAGGAACCAACTCAATCAGCGTGACGTGGGGGTTGCCTGGCACTGGAACCGTCACACTCACAGAGATTTCTTTGGCCACGGGTTGCATCAATAACACGGCAGCATATAACGTTTCCATCATTGCCCAACCCAACCCAGTGATTTCCGGTAGCAACAGTGTATGTGCAAATGATGTTGGAAGAGTTTACTCAGTGCCCCTTGCCGCTGGAAACACCTATAGCTGGATGGTCACGGGTGGCACCATCAATGGATCGTCAACCGGCAATTCGATCGTGGTAGATTGGGCTGCCGCAGCCCTTGGCTCCATTCAGGTAACTCAAACAGTTACTGTTACCGGATGTACGACTACCACGAGCCCGTATACCGTTATTATCAACGCTCAGCCAGCCCCTGCAATATCTGGAAATAACAATGTTTGTGACAACCAAACTGGGGTCGTTTATTCAACGCCCCAAGTTCCTGGTAATTCTTATGCATGGTCTGTGCCTGGCGGCCTGATTACCAGTGGTAATGGTACAAACTCAATTACTGTCACCTGGAATGGCGCGGGCACAAGCTCCGTATCCCTTACTGAGACTGTCACAGCGACCGGCTGCTCCACAGTAGCACCCCCAATTAGCGTAACGGTGAATCAAAGACCCACTCCGGGAATAGTTGGCAACAACACTGTTTGTGCCTTTGATTCAGGGAGGACATACTCAACTTCCTTCAGCTTGGGTAACTCGTACAGTTGGACTATTACAGGGGGAACCATCGTTGGCTCTACAACTGGCAATTCAGTGGTTGTAAGTTGGGGTGCCGCGGGCTTTGGTACCCTGCAAGTTGCTGAAACAGTCATTGCAACGGGTTGTACTGCCACTACGCCTATTTATAATGTGACAATCAACGGCACACCCACGCCATCAATTGCAGGGTCAACGACTGTGTGTGCCAACCAAAATGCCGTGGTTTATTCAACTGCAAACAATGTGGGCAATTTGTACGGTTGGTCAGTTGCCGGGGGAACCATTACGTCCGGGCTGGGCACTCATGCTATTATCGTCAACTGGGGCGCAGCAGGCGTTGGAACTGTGACCGTTACTGAAGCTGTCATTGCAAGTGGCTGCTCGGTAACCACTTCACCACTCTCAGTAACGATTAACGCGACTCCGGCTCCGTCAATCAGTGGGGCCAATGTGGTTTGTGCCAACGCGGTCGGCAAAGTATATTCAACTCCTTTCGTTGCAGGCAATTCTTACAATTGGTCTGTTGTGGGGGGAACTATCAATGGTTCATCGACAACTAACTCTGTTACTGTTGATTGGGGAGCCGCAGGGGTTGGAATAATTACCCTTACTGAGTCAATCATTGCAACAGGTTGCTCCGTGGTGACTTCTCCATACAGTGTCACGATCAACCCATTACCTGCACCGGTCGTCACAGGCTTGGCGACAGTTTGCTCCAACCAAACTGGGGTCACGTATTCAACAACGCCCTCAGTTGGGAACAGTTACACTTGGGGAGTTGTCGGAGGCACAATAGTATCGGGCGCGGGAACAAATTCGGTGATTATTAACTGGGGTGGTGCAGGTACCGGAACGGTTACAGTTACAGAGTCGGTCCCCTCCAGCAGTTGCTCAACTAGTACTAGCCCTTTTTCAGTAATTATTAATCCTGCACCTACTCCGGTGGTGGTGGGCAATAATACAGTTTGCGCCAACGAAACAAAGATATTTACGACTCCGCTCGTACTCGGAAATACTTACAGTTGGTCTGTGGCAGGCGGAACCATTATTGGCGGGTCAAACAGTAATTCTGTAACTGTCACATGGGGGTCGTCCGGAACCGGTACCTTGCAGGTTACCGAGTCAGCTGGATGTGTTTCAATTTCTTCCCCTTTTAATGTTACGATAAATCCAAATCCTGCTCCTGTGATCACAGGCATTTCCAGTGTCTGTGCGAATCAGGCTGGAGTTGTGTACTCAACCCCCAATGTTACAAGTAACATGTATTCGTGGGTAGTCACGGGGGGCGCAGTTGTTGCCGGTGGTGGCACCAATGCAGTTACAATCAATTGGGGCTCGGCCGGAAGCGGGTCAGTGACAGTCACCCAAACAATCTCATCGTCCGGCTGCGCCATTACTACTCCTCCCATGCTGGTGAGTATCGGCCCTGGCGCGGTCGTCAATGCAGGTGCAGATGCCGAAATTTGTATTGGGCTCCCTTTTGATTTGGCTTCCCGTGGGGCAGGCGTTGCTACGGCATCTGACTTTACCTCACTGGCTTGGACCGGAGGCACCGGTTTATTTTCAAATCCATCAATTTTGAACCCTGTATATACACCCGGTGTGGGTGAAGTAGGCAACGTAACACTCACCCTTACGGCAAACGGTGCTGGTCTTTGTCCTGCCGTAGTCGACCAATTTGTGTTGAAGGTCACGCCAACTCCTGTAGCAAACGCAGGTAGCGATTCGGAAATTTGTCAAGGAGGTGTTTTCGGCTTTTTTAGTCAGGCTATACCAGCGACCGCCTCCAACTTTAGCTCGTTGTTGTGGACAAAAACAGGGGGCGCGGGCACGATTGTCAACGCGAATACTTTATCACCCACATATCTTCCGGGCGTTGGAGAAACTGGCACCATCACTTTCACCCTCACCGCTGTGAGTTTAGGTTCTTGTGCGGCTGCCGTTGATAATATGATTTTGAGTATCACAACGCCACCGACAGTGAACGCGGGCTCGAACGCAGAG
>DHLV01000043.1:0-16226 GCA_002405445.1 Flammeovirgaceae bacterium UBA4659
GCGTTAGAAACTTGAGACCACCGTGACTTTCAATTCTGTTAACAAAATGTTGCGAATAACCCTACCAATCATTTTAACGGCTGTTTTGTGCCTGATGCATCTCCGTGGTAATTCACAGAGCGTTGATCCACTTACTGGCAAAGCCGTGGTGAACATCCCACTTGGTGAAATTAGCGCGCTTGACCTGAGCGCATCTGTAAGTATCTCACACCATGGTGGCGCCTTAAGAGTAAACGAATCTCCAGGCAGTGTAGGCATGGGATGGCAACTTAATGCGGGTGGCTCAATCACGCGGGAGGTTCGTGGGCTTCCCGATGACTATAATGTCGCCAATGACAACCGCAAAGGGTGGCTTTATAGCAACAATGCCTCTGGCGTGCAGAACTTCAATCCATCAGCCGATGATGTGATGAGCACATGCGCAGATGAGGTTGCTGATTGGAACTTTCTCAACAACGTTGGTTTTGTTAATGATACAGAACCTGATATTTTTTATTTCAGTGCTCCGGGCATAGCTGGCAAATTTGTATTTGGCTCTGATGGGCTACCCAAGCTGATTCCATATCAGGATTTGGAGATAACCTTTTCTAACGGTGTGTTCACAATCCGCAATAGCACCGGGATCACCTACACGTTCAATCAGCCGGATGTGGTGCAGAGGCAAGCATTTAAATACAAGAACTTGGCGCTGCCAGTTCGGCATTTCAAAAAAATGTTTAAGTACTATGAGACCGAGCTAAGTTTTAAGTCCACTTGGAATTTAGTCAGCGTAAGCAGCGCTGCCACGGGAGCAGTCGTGAATTACGCTTATCAGTCAGGGACTGTCGATATCAGTTCACAATATGTATCAAGCATTAAACCAAATGCCGGTAATACTACTGATACGCTTTACTATTTGCAGGACAAGATAAACGCTTCGCTTTTGACATCCATTACACTCCAGAACTACGGTATTGGGATTGAATGGGAGAACTCCCGTGTTTTCAGCGTAACGATCAGTGAAAGTGAGACCGGGGAGACGAAGGGATATCAGTTTAGGTACCGGCAGGTGAAAGGTGACAACAATGAATATGGCACACCACACTATCCGTTCCTCATGCAGCTAAGGCAACAAAATTCGTGTGTTGCATATCCTGCCTACACGTTCATGTATTCCGGTATTGACACTACACTGGTTGATCCCGTTACGCCTACGGTGATCATTGCCAACATACCTTGGAACCGAGGCTGGGGAGAAGACCATTTTGGTTATTATAATGGTCAGACTACAAATAAGAACATACCTACCATTTATTACTATGGTTCAGAGACTGGAGCGCGGAGGTACAGGGTTTCGCCAATTCCTGGGTTGACGACTACTCTGACCCTTAACGGAACAGCGGCCAACAGCAGAAATGTGAACAGTGCATTTACAGAGTTCGGTGCGCTTAAGATGATTTATTTCCCCACGGGCGGTTTCACCAGTTTCACTTATGAGAACAATAAGTATTGGGATGCAACCACGAACGAAGAATTGTTCGGCCCCGGTGTTCGGGTGAGCACCATCTCTACAAAAGGCGGGGCGCCCGCCTATGGGCGGCCAATACAAACCACATCAGAGTTGGCGGCATTGACCAAATCATATCAGTACACTGATGGTGGGTCGAGCACAAGTGGCAAATTACTTTACCCACCTTCATTTGTTTATGTAAACAAAGACTCCATTTTTCGAACGCAATATGACCTTGGTCCGGGCTCTCAAATATTGTACTCAAGGGTGAAAGAAACAGTTTCGGGACAAGGATACCGCATCTATCAGTATGACATCCCTAACATGTATGCAGACAATGCGCCAATTGTTACACCTGGAAAGGTAGCGCGCCCGTCTGGGGCAAACTGTACGCCTGGGTATTTGCAGAACGGCATCTACTCGTTCCCATTTGCTCCGGTGCAAGACCTTGATTATATGAGAGGTTTTTTGACCAACGTAACGGAGTATGACCAAAACAATGTGGTCACACAAGAACGTAGTCTGCAGTACATTACTCCACAAGCGACAAGCACATTGAAAGGCTTGCGGTTTGAGGCGATGGAGGACATACTCGGATCCCAAACATTCTTTTACGGCAATTACATTGTGCCGATCAACCAGTCCCGGATCTTATGGAAAGAAACAGTCAAGAATATGGCTGACAACTCATCAACCAATTTTACTTCAACTGTTTCAACCAATACCTACAACTCAAAAAATATGTTGGTGCAAGTCAATTTGCTCAACGATGATGCATCCGAACATAACCGTTTCATCAAGTATTCAATGGACTATAATATCACATCGCCCGCGGCAAGCGATGTTCAGGCCAACGCTATTTTCAAGTTGAATTCAGCAGCAAGTAGACGATATGGAGAGGTAATCGAAACCTACCAAACATTTAAGCCGATAGGTGCTTCGAGCTCCACAACAACCGGTGCTCAGCTAACCATTTTCAAAGATTACGGCAGCAATGTTTTCCCTTACCAATCAAAGAGTTTGTTGCAGGGATTTTCTTTCACACCGTCTACTGCCACTACTGGGGCAACGCAAAGTTTTACATCAGATAGCCGCTATATCTTGGATGCTACTGTTGATTATTTGAACAGCCTGCCGGTAAACCAAACCGACCGATCATTAATCTCTAAAGGCACCCATTACTCAACGGGCACCTCACTACCCTTGGCTACCTTTTTTAACTGTAAAGCCGAGAATGCTGTGTATGAAGGGTTTGAACTCGCTGGCCAGAGAGGCTTGGGCAGTACCGGTACAGGGACCACTGCATTGGTTACGGGTTGGACTGGAAAGAATGCTATCCAGTTTTTCCAGAATCCTTTCACTACAAACCCCATCACAAAAAATGGAGACTCTTACCGTGTTTCGATGTGGGTCAACTCTTCGCAAGCGGCAACAATCACGGTTGTTGCGAAGTCAGGCTCTACGGTGCAATCAACCATGACGCTGAACAACACAACCCTTAACCAATGGAACTACTTAGAAGGTTCTTTGAACACGGCCGGTGTCTCTCCAACCTTTACCCTTGAAGTCTCTGCCAACGTGACCATTCAATTAGATGATTTTGTTGCGCTCCCTTCAACCGCCAGGGTCAGCACCACCACTTATCGCCCATTGACTGGCGTCACTTCACAGACTGACGATCGAGGACGGAGCAATATAGTCAACTACGATATCATGGGGCGCAAGACGTCAACATTGGACCACAAACGGAACCTTGTTGAGCTGTTGGAGTATGGAGTGCAGAAGCAAGGGCGGATTTCTTTGCGAGCAGGGTTTACTGCAAATACACAACAGTACATGCAAAACCAGCCAGTGATATTTACTGCAGCAGGCCAATGTTTGACGCAACTTACCTATACTTGGATTTTTACTGATCAATCAGGTGCGCAGACTACCGCAACGGGCGCGCAGGTCACCAAAACGTTTACTGCATTTGGTCCTCACAAGGTGCAGCTAACTACTTCAGCGCAGGGTTATGCAGATGAAACCATGGTCGACAACATTTGCGTGGCTGCCACAGCGCTTAATCTCAACCTTTCGGTTAGCCCCAATAACATGATTTACCAATGTTCACAACCAAACGATAGCGGAGTGCGAGTGTTTACCCCCTCTGTACAAGGGATTCCCCAAGGGCTGCGAACAGGTTGGGATTTTGTTCACGCTTGGGTTGTCAGAGACGTTAACAATAACGTGATAAGTGGCACTACGAACAACGGCTCATTTTCTTTTCCTTCACCGGGCAAGTCTTACACCGTGTATTGCAGCACAACGGCTATTCCTATACGCGCAAAAACCGAATTGGAGGCAGAGTGCTACAGCAAAATAGTGCTCGCCACCAGATCAATAGGCGTAACATTTATTCCTGAAAATAATTGCCCATAAACAAATGAAAAAAATCGCATCCCTTGCCATGTTCATGATCGCATCGCATTTCACGCTGTTGGGTCAAAACATTTCTACAACTCCGCTCGCCTGGACGGTGAGCCAAATGAGAGACTTGAATTCCAACAAGGACCAGACGAATTATTCATGCACATTTTTAACCAATGGCACCGCTGCCATTCAATGGGTGCAAAAAAATGATTTCACAACTACACTGGCCGTGAGTAGTATCAGCGGCACTTGGACAAATGTGCAGCAGCCCGGCAAAGCCGTTTTCAACATAACTGCAGACAGCGAGACAGGAACAATCACTTTTGAGCGTACAGCAACCGACACATCAATTAGTTTGGACCTTTCGCAAGGAACCGGAACGAGGTTGAGATTGAAATATATTGTGTCGCAGGTCAAATAGAAAAAAATAATAGATAACTGAACGGGCCTTACACCTATGCCAACCACCAAGATAAACCTCACAGCCGCTATTAAACCTTTTTTGGTTTTTGTTTTCCTGCTCAGTTCTGTTCATACGTTTGGGCAGACGATAAATGGTCCGACAACCGTTGCAGCAGGAACAACCACAGGTTATAGTTTTGACAACGGGATAACCTATTTGTGGGGTAGTTGGACAGCAACTGGCGGTACCGTTGTATCTTCATCGGTGAGCGGCACTAACTACCAGTGCAGTATCCAATGGGGGGCGGCTGGCGCTGGCGTGGTCACATTCAAGAACAAGGCTACCGTTATTGCTACTAAAAATGTCACCATTTGCTCTCCGCCAGCGACACCCTCTACCACCTTCACATATGAAGGCAAGTGCTTTCAGCATGTGACTGGAGAAGTTACGGTGATAACCAGGGCAGCATCGCCACCGAGTGGCGAAACTTGGTATTGGCAAACAGTAGATGGCGGAACGTCTACAAGCAACAGTAGCACAACCGTGAACGCGACTGCAGGTGCTATCTACTACTTGCGTTCGTTGAACAGTTCCGGCTGTTGGAGCGTCAACTCGCTCGCTACTGCCAGCATTCCTTTTGCCCCATTTGTGAATGATGCGTCAGGTTGTTCGGGTAGCAGTTTGACGGTAAGTGTTGGCACAGGAACGGTACGATGGTATGATGCCTGTTCTGGGGGAACGATGTTCAATACAACAAACAGTTATACCACTCCGCCTCTTACTGTTACCACCTACTATTATGTGTCACAGTACAACGCCACCACTGGCGCAGAAAGCCCACGCAAAAGGGTGACAGCAACGATACTTACAACACCAGCGGCAATCACACCGTCATCGAGCCCCGCCACCCTTTGCAGCCCAGGCGGGAATGTTGCTCTTACAGCCAATGGTGGCGGGGCAAATGACTTACTGCAATGGTTCACGGTACCTACAGGAGGAACTTCGTTCAGCAACCTGGCGACTGTCAACATAACAGTCAATGCCACCACCACATACTACTTGTCAGGGAAAAACATATACACCGGTTGCGAGGGACCCCGCACACCGATTACGATAACGGTGAACCCAATCCCCGGTGTTCCAACAATAGGCTCTAGGCAATGTACTGCCTCAGGCGTTTATGCTATTGGCACCCCAGGCAACAATGCAAATACTATCCGTTGGTACGATGCCGCCACCAATGGCACCTTGATTGGCACTGGCACCAACTCGCCCGTTGCTGCTACGAACACAACTTACTATGCCGAGAGTTACAACCAAACGACTGGTTGCTGGAGCACTCGCGTAGCCACAACCATTGATGTGATTTCACAGCCTGCCATCAGCAACGCTACATTATGCGGTAGTGGCACTATACCTGCCACACCAGGGGCGGGCGGCAGTAAAGTGCGGTGGTACGATGCACCAACGGGTGGTAATTTGTATACCACCAAGCTCACTTCACCAATGACAAATGCGACCACCACCTATTATGTGGCTTCATTTAATGCTGTGACCGGGTGCGAGAGCCCACAACCGCGCCCCGCTGTTACTGTAACTATCGTGCCGCTCCCAACTGTCACGGGAAATGCGCCCATACTGTTCACCTACGGGAGTTCCAGCAATCTGAATCTTACGCTTTCAACAAGCTCTTATTATTCGTACCAATGGAAGAAAGATGGGGTCGCAGTAGGTAACGCGCAATCTTACCCAACCAACCTGATTGGTAATTATACAGTGTCGACCAAAACTTCTGCATCTTCCATTGAATGTACATCGTTGCCCGTCAACGTTGGCAATCTACTTACCAACCAGCCTACACCGATAAATTTTGTGAGCAGCACACGAATTTACAAAGAGGGGGTAACGGCTTCCACCTCTCTTTACTCGCTGGCACCAAAAGATCTCGTGCAGACAGTTGCCTATCAAGATGGGTTGGGTCGCACATTTCAAACAGTGGCAATGGGTCAAAGCGCGCAAACAGAAAAAGATATCATTGCTCCTGTGGCGTATGGAAAAAATGGCATCATGGACAGTACCTTCCTGCCCTATGTAAGCAGTGTCCGGGAAGGAAAGCTTCGAATGAATGCGATAAGAGGCGGCCCCGGTTACGTGTACTCACAAAGCGAGCAGTTCAACTTTTATCAGGGCACTGCGCTGGTAGCTACTGATGCGAGCCCGTTTGCAAGGAGCATCCACAAGTCATCGCTGGATGCGCGCGTCATAGAGCAAGGCGCCCCTGGCGCCAATTGGCAGCCATTGACAACTCCGCACACTGTTGCCAACTCCATTACACTCAACGATGCCTCGATGCCAGTGCGCTATTGGAAGCCCGATGGCACTACAGCAGGCAATTACCCCAACAATACCGTGGCAGTTACCACCATAACTGATGAAAATGGCAACAAGGTTCGCACGTACACTAACAAGCAAGGGCAAACCGTGCTCAAGCAAGTTGAATTGGGCGAAACGATCAACGGCACAATGACCAACTGGTTGGAAACCTACTACATTTACGATGTTTACGGAAGGCTTGTTTACCAGGTACCACCCAAGGCAACAGCGCTGATCGCCACGGCAAATTTTAATATAGCTTCCAACAGTGCCACCGATAGCTTGGTTTTCAAGTATGGTTATGACAGCTTAGGCCGCGTGGTAGAGAAGACCGAACCCGGTGCCGCGGTAAAGTACATTGTGTATGATCAAATGGGTCGCGTAGTCATGACGCAGGATGCCAAGCTGCGCGAGAACAAACAATGGATGTACATCAAGTACGACCGCTACCACCGCCCGGTGTACAGTGGCATTTACACAAACACCCAAAAAATATCTCGAAAAGCAGTGCAAGGCATTTTCATTGGTTTGGATTATAGCACCCAACCTTATTTTGAATCTCCGTCAAATTCCGACCCCATTTTTCGCGGGTATTCAAATGCATCGTTCCCCACGTCCAACATTACAGTGCTTACAGCGAACTATTACGATGGCTATGACTTTGATCAAAACGCCACGCCAGATTTCGCTTACCAGAACAATCACATTGTGGCGGATGATATGGGCACCACACTATTGCCAACCACGGCCAGCGCAGCAGTGCGCAACTTGCCAACCGGCAGCGGCAGATCGGTATTGGATGGCGCAAGCTGGCTTACCAGCGCAACATTTTATGACCAGTATGATCGTCCGCTTCAAAGTCAGGCGTACAACCACTTGAACAACTCCACGCCAGGGGTCAGCAGTGTGGTGTATGCAGATAGGGCCGGGCACGTTGAAAAAACAAAGCATACCCACCAAGGGCCATCAGGGTCGGTTTCAGTGCAACAGTCTTATGCCTATGACAACACCTGGCGCACAACTGCGATCTACCATAGCATCAACGGGGCGGCAAAATTGCAGGTGGCGGGATACACCTACAATGTGCTGGGGCAACTGGTGGACAAAAAATTGCATGTTGTGAACGGGACACCACTACAAAGCATTGACCTGCGCTACAACATCCGTGGTTGGCTTAAGAGCATTAACAACTCGCAACTGTCCAACGACAGTGGCACCAACAACACCAATGACGACACGGGCGACTACTTTGGCATGGAGTTGCTCTACCATACTACCGAAGTTGGACTGAATACCAACGCGTACCACAATGGCAACGTGGCAGCTGTGAAGTGGAAGGCCGTGAACACGAACACAACGGTGTTAGAAGCCACCAATGGTGTGCGCGGGTTCAGTTATCTTTATGATAAAAGCGACAAACTGAAAACTGCTAGCTTTGTTGCGCAAGACAACAGTGGTGCCTGGGCAAAACAGGCCAACACATTGAACGAAACCATGAGCTACGACCATAGTGGGAACATCCTGACACTGTCGCGCACCCAAAACGAACGGGACATGACCAACGTTAACAGTCAATTGGTCATTACAAGTTCGCAACAAATTGTTGACAACCTCACTTACACCTACCCATCCAACAGCAACCGCATGCGCAAAGTTGAAGACACCCAGCCTGTGAGCACCGGGGTGGGTGACTTTAAGAATGCCACCGATAATCCGATTGAGTATTCATATGATAAAAACGGCAGCCTTACAAAGGATGACAACAAAGGAATACAGAGCATCACCTACAACGATCTGGGCAAGCCAAAGGTGATCACCTACAGCGGCACACCAACTAAATCGGTTACCTACACCTATGACGCTGCTGGCGTTAAATTGCGGACAGTGACAGTGGCCGACAATATCACTACCACCACCGATTACATTGGTGGGTTTGTGTACACCAACGGTGCGTTAAGTTTCTTTTCTTCACCAGAGGGCAGGGTTGTAAAAACAGTAGCCGGCTACGAATACCAATATGCCATTGCGGATCACCAAGGCAATACACGGATGATTTTCACCAGTGCCACGCCAACGGTACAGAGTGTGACCGCCACATCCGAAGTTCCTGCGAACGATGCCCTGGCATTCGGCAACGTGCCTTCTTCAAGCCCATATTGGGGAAGCAGGTCAGCGGCCAACCACACCCCTAACGGTATTAAGGTAATTGCACTGAACCAAAACTATAAGCTGGCCCTGACAAAAAGCGTGAGAGTGTACCCGGGCGACAAGGTAGACCTCAACGTTTTTGCCTACTACGAAGCAGAAAATGGTTATGGAACCACCAACCAGGCGATTACAGCCATGATAACAAATGTGGCCACTGCTTTTGGAGGCGTGAACGGTGGCGCGGGCGAAGCCGGCCGAATATACAACGGTGTCAACTCCGCATTCTCAAGTTTCTTCAGCGTGAATGCAAACCAAGGAGACGGGGCACCCAGTGCGCATTTGAATTACATTTTGTTTGACCAGCAATACAAGGTACTGAGTGCAGGGTGGAAGATCGTTCCCTCATCGGCCAAGTGGGCCCAGCAAGAGATAAAGTTTGACCAGATCAACGTGCAAGAGGCCGGGTTTATTTTTGTGTATTTGACCTACAGCAACCAAAGCAACAACCTGGTGTACTTCGATGATTTGACAGTTAAGGTAACGCCAACGAACATAGTTCAGTACAATGAGTATTATGCTTACGGTCTATCGACAGCTAATAGTTGGACGAGGGAGAACAACACCGGAAACTACTTTTTATACAATGGTGGTACAGAGTTAAACACCACCACTGGCGTGATGGATTTATTCTACCGCAACTACGACCCCGTGCTGGGCAGGATGAACCAGGTGGACCCGATGGCGGGCAAGTATGCGAACGCGACACCGTACAATTACGCCTTCAACTCCCCGACCAATATGAACGACCCGATGGGGGACGCCCCGAACGGCAGGTGCAGCTGGTGCAACCCCAAGCCCAGGCCGATTGATACAGGGACAGCTGGTGGTGGCGGAGGTGGTGACGGCCCATTTGCTGGCCTGATGGGCCGCAGCGCGGGCTTCTTCGAACCGGGCTGGCAGCCGGGATCGGGCAGTCTGAGTGCAGGCACGTTCGGCAGGAGCGTTTATGAAGACGCCCGTGACGTGCGCAACGGCAGCATGTCCCTTGAAGCGTACGCTGCCAAGTACGGCAGCAACCTCACGCTGAGCGACATGGCGCTGACCATGGCTGCCATCACGGGCAGCTCTGTGATTGGCAACACCATCGCCAGCATGACCTACGGGGGGCTGTTCTCCTTCCAAGTGAACGGAAAGGACTACGGTGGCAATTTTGTGGTGATAAACGGCAGCGTGGAAAGCCTCGCCTTCAGCTATTCGCTGCCGACCGATATCGGGGGCCTGGTGGCCAGGGGCAACACCATACTTGTTGACGTAGGCCCTGGGCAGAGCTACCAGTCCGCGCTCAACAGCTGGGCGAACAACGCCCGCGGTGCCGACATGATGGGCCTGACGCTGGCGGGCGGTGGTGCGGTTTTATCGATGACGGAGGACATGTTTAGGGGCGTGGGCGCCAACCTCAGGCTGTTGCAGAACCAAGCATGGGACATGGGCATGGCCAGCAGCTACGGCAACAGCATCAGCAAGGTGAGCAAGATAGCCACATCACTTCAGGTTAGTGGGTATGGTTTGGGCGCGTTCAATGCAGTAAGCATAGAGAGGCAATATAGGCAAGGAACTATAAGTGGTTGGAATAGAGGGGTAGAGCAAGGGTCGAATACTTTTTCTACTCTTTCAGGTTTATTGGGCGGAAGTTGGGGTCCTTATGGTGCTGCTTGGGGCGTTGGCTGGGAGTTGGGAAGAGCCATAACAAATGTCCCGAGCTATCAGGAATGGAAGAACAGCACATGGCTGCCATTCAGGGAAAAATACTTGGGGTATTAAAAAGCGAGCCGATGAAGATTTTGGATGTTTTGTATTACAACTATTACATGTTTGCGAACAGGAATCAACCGATAACCGACCCGCATATCACAGTGGTGATGACATTGAGTTTTTCTGAGTCATTGATGGTGAACTATGCAATAGACATCATCAGTGCTCATTTTTTCTGTCAGTTTATCATGAATATGTGGGGCATGCTTGTGGTTCTGGCGGCCTTGCTTTCCTTAAATTTTTTAATCTACATCAAAGGCGAAAGGGGAAATTTAGTTGTGAGAACCGAACCGTTCTTTGTCAGCAAGAAGGCCTCTAAGCTGGCGACCATATTTTTTATCGCCCTAACCACCTCTCTTCTCTTTTGGGCTGCAGACTATGGGATGTACCTGATTAAGGATTGCAATTAATTCTCCCCCTGTTAGCGCGCGCTTGGAGCGCGTGCTTTTTCATATAGGAGTGAAAAGCCCGCAGTGGCGCGGATACGTGCATGCGGATGAGAAAAAAATGCTTATGGCAAGATGAAAAAAAGGAATGATTAGAATTTAGCGTATTAGATGAATTTTGGTAACTTGAAGTTTTGGTTTACGAATTTTTATGCGGGCTGTATTTTGTGTAATCTTTCTCTCTTTTTTTTGGGGATGTAAAGATGATGGGTTGGCGCCATTAGAATCTCAACGATCGGCAATTCTATTGTCGGGCAAGTTCAACGAATCCAAATCTTGGCTGATATCAACGGCTAATGTTGAAACAACCCGTGGCACGTTGACTTTAAATTTCACGCCCTGTTTTATTGACAATAGGTTTACTTTTTCAAACAACGATGATCAATCGTATGGGTTGACCGAGGGGAACTCTAGATGCGTTACTACAGACCCCGACCTTATTGAAAGAGGTACATGGGCATTCACTAAAAATGCAAAGAAAATTAATATATCGGCCGCATCGGTTTTTTCCGGTTCAGCTGTCTTCGGTTTTTTAACAGAACCTGCCGATGTAATAGAGCTAACAAATGACAAGTTTACCATCAAGATAAAATCGGTTGACCGGGACAACTTACCAATCACATACAATTTCTTTTTTGTAAAAGCGCAGTAATTCCAATGCGGTGCAATCTACTCTGGCCTTTGCTCTTTAGTTGCAGCCTAACAATGGGGCAAAAGTTTTCTTTTTCTTTGGGCATAAATGGTGGCACATATTCTATGCAGTACTTAAAGTTTTATCAAAGTCAATTTGCTGAATATGCTGCCGGTGTTCCGTTAAAAATCACAGATTCTTTTCCTGCAAGGTTGGGCGCTGAAGGCAACCTTTCTATTAACATAAAAAGATTTCAGGTGGGTGTTTTTATTTGGAGAAACTCAACGGGAGGACGGGTTCACTATGAAGATTATTCTGGCTACCTTCTGCAAGATATGGTGGCTACTACCACTGGACTGGGCATAAGGCTTGCCGTTACAATTAATCCAAAAAGTAAATACAAATTTTACGTAGTTTCTACACTAGGTAATGGATGGAACTCATTGGCGCTTAAAGAAGAACTTAAAACTGGTAACCCAAGTGATTACTTAAAGCAAAACACCTACAGTAGTTCCAGTATTTTGAGTTCGGGTGGCATTGGCATTCGAACATCGGTGTATAGTAAGTTTTCGCTCGCGTTGGAGCCTCGTTATGAATTCTCGGTCAAAAACAATGATTTGCAGCAATCTAGCGGTGGCTTTTTAACTGATTTTTACGGATACAGAAGCCACCCTAATTGGGATGGCATGCGAATATCACTTAGCATAGGGTATGATTTTTGAAAGATTTTTTTCTTGGCTTTTGATTTGCGTTGCTGTTCTCGTAACATCATGTAACTATGAACCTGTCGGTTCAAACTTCAAGGCGGTTGACAAAGTAAAGCCTCCGGAAGTAACTGTGACGGTGTCAACAGTTACACTATCAACAACAAAGGACACTATTTATGTTTTTGATAAAACGCTTTTGAGAATCTATTTAGACATTAAGTCGCAGGCTAGTTTGTTTTCCGCCAACATAAAAGCAACTGTAAATGACGTTCCTTACAGCATTGATTTTGATTTGACAAGGCAGCTTTATTTCGTTGCAATAGATACTCGGTTTCTTCAAAATGACAGCTATAAATTCCGACTTAATGTGGCACTGCCCACCGGGTCTAATAGTTTGGCCAGTGCCGTTGGGGCAGAGCAAAGTAGCCTTACGGTAACAAGGATAATTACTGTGGATGTGGATAATACGCAAGCTATTCCCATGAAATTCGAAACCGTGGAAATTGAAAATGGCAAGCTTACCCTTAGATGGAAAAAATATCCGAATAAGTACTTGATAAAATATATTCTGCGCGTTACGCGACAATATCATCCTCTTGCTCCAATAACTGAAATTTCTTATACATTGCCGCCATCAGCCACCCTTCTTGTCGATTCGAGTTATGTTGGAGGAGAGGCACAATATACACTAGACACATACATACGAAATGGTGGGTCTGCCAAGGGGCTAACAAGCACATATGATAGAATCAAACTACCAAGAATAGTAAAAGGGGAGCGCATCGGCCCAGACCAAGTGAGTTTGACTTGGAAAAAGTGTTTGATGAAAGACAATTTTCAAAAATACGAAGTCTACGTGCGTACATCTAATAATCCTATATCGTACAAAAAGCTTGGCGAGAGCAACATGGTCACAGATACCTCTATAATGATTCCTTCCAGCCACTTGGGGTTTGGTGGTGTGTTTACACTCTCATTAGTGACTTCATCGAATAAAAATGATGGAATGGTGTACGTTGGTCAGCAAGGCGAGACATCCCTAGCTGTTGATAAGCGTTATTCAAATGAAACTTATAAAGAGCATTTTTTGCTTTCTTCTGGGCAAATGCGGAAGATCTTTTTTTTTAGTTACAGTTATGGATACTTAGGGACTTTGATGTCAGATGTTAAAACGGATAGCGTGCAGGTGCCAAATGGATTCCGTAACGCTGTGGTAACACCAGATAAGTCTAACTTACTCATTGTATCTAGTTATTCTACAATCGTTCATTATAAGGCATCAGATTTAACCTTGGTCCGGCAATTTCAGCCAGTGCTAATGGATCAGTATAACACCTTTTGTAAACAAAATGATAACAGCTCAATTTGGGTTACAAACTCAGAAGAGTTGGCTCTTTATGATTTTAAAGCTGGTCAACTGAAAGCCACTCTATCATTTCCGCGTACCACAAATGATAAGATAAGTGACCTGTATGCTCACCCTATCTTTAACAAAGTTTGGGCCAGAACAACTTCTGATAGCCTTAAACTTTTGGAGTATTCGAATGGTAATCTGAATAAGCTTTCGAGTTTTTCAGTATCCTCGATAATTGACTTGGTCTCACCAATTGAAAAACGTTTTTTGGTGGTTGTATTAGATTCAACTCCTAATGTACTTTATATAGTTGGCAGAAAGGGACTAGTTATGTGTGATGAATCTGGTGTGCTGATAAATACAACTAACATTAATCAAGCTGATAGCAACTACCCAATACAATTTGATAAGTGGTCAAATTGGTTTGGCTTTTGTAACGAGAGCCTCACAAAGTATTTTATATTCGATTTGTTGACTGGAAATAAGATTAAGGAGTTAGATACTTCGATATCGCCCATATATGGCAACAACATGCTTTTGGAAGACCGTAAACTTTACACCTCTAATGGGTTTTATTTGGACTTAAATTAGTAGTTAATCAAATAAGTAGGTGTATCGAAAAGCTGAAGCAAATAACGTCAAATTTGTTGACCGGAGTATTACTGGTGCTTTTACTTTGCGATTCAGTGTATGCACAGAAGCAAACTGCCATTAAAAAAGATTTTGCAGAAACTCGCAATCAGCCCGAACTAGACACACTTCATGCAAAAGCCGGGCTGCATGAATCAGACAGCCTCCAAACCAATTGGCAGAACAAAATTGATAGCATCAAAAGCCTTGGCAACGTTAACCGTTACCGCGATTCTCTGAAAGTGCTGGGCTGGGCAGACAGTCTTCGCACCTCGGTAGCATCATCATTTGCTAAAAAGCAAAATGCCATCTATAACCAAGTAGATAGTTTGTTGATTCGCAATCAACCAACAGGTGCACTGCAACGCAAATCAGATAGTCTCGGCCGTAAGCAACAGGTGCTAATGACCGAGATCAATCAAAAGCAAAACCAACTGCAACAAAAGTTATCAGCACGTTACAAGAAATGGACTGGCGAATTGGACAGTGTGCAGAACAAAAATGGTTTTCAAGGAATGAAAGCACCCGATGTTGGAAATGTCACCGACAAACTCAAACTGCCAGGTACCACTGTGCAAATACCAAACAATCAAATTCCCAATCTTCAAAGTAAATTACCTGGCAACTTAGCCCCGAACCTTCCAGCTACACCATCATTAGCCTCAAATGATTTTTCCAATCTAAACCTCAGCAAAGATTTGCAAAGTACGGGCGGCAAAATATCATTACCCAACACCGACCAACTGAAGCAGTGGGATAATCAATTGAATCCGGCAACAAATCCTTTAGGTGAAGTGAAATCGAAAATGGGAGAAGTGAACAGTGCGTTGAAAGATCCTGGTAAGGCAGCCGAAGATGCAGCCAAGCAACTGAAGGATGTAAATGCCGTGGGTAAAGACCTGAGCAATGCCGACAAAATACTGAAAGAGAATGAGGCATTGAAGACCGCAGAGAAAATGAAAGACCCAAATGCATTGAAGGATGAAGCGGCCCAAAAAGCCGTTGACCACTTTGTCGGCAAGGAAAAAGAACTGAAGCAGGCGATGGATCAAATGGCGAAGTACAAAAGGAAACTTCCATCTTTAGAGAGCTTGGACAAGCTGCCCAAACACCTTTGGATACCCCGCAATGGCTTGAAAGGAAAACCGTTTCGCGAGCGTGTGCGCTTTGGTCTCAATGCCGGGTTGAAGGCAAGGAGGGACACCGTTGGGGTCGATCTTTTCCCAAACATTTCGTACAATTTGACTGGCCGAGTTGAACTTGGCGGTGGGCTCAATTACCGGGTTGTTTGGCTTGAGCGCAGCAGCTCCTTCCAACAAAAGAACCCGGCTTGGGGCTTCAATGTGTTTGGCACATTCAAAACATTTAAGTCTGTGTTAATGCGTTTGGAAGCAGACGCGTTTAGTACTGCACGCTTCGGTGGTGTAGGAGAACCCGTGAAACGTGAGTGGCAGTGGAATTGGTATTTAGGTGCCCAAACCTCTTACAATATTTCAAAAAATTGTAAAGGCAACGTGCAGATGCTTTACAATTTTCAAAAACGAATCACTGATAGTTTCCCTGAGCAGTTGGTGATCAGGGTGGGGGTGCAGTGGAGGTTAGGATCAAAGCAAAAACCCCCTGCGAAGCCAAAAACTCCCTAGCATGGATTGAGTTGCTTGTTTTTTTGAACGTCCGTTTTCGGCTGTTTAGTCTGTTCGCGGCTTTAAGGCCTTCATTTTTACGAAATCAACATGGGCAATGATTGCTTTGCGATAAATGTTTTGGGGTGCTCTTTCCTAGCGGAATTAACATCTTGTGATTATTCCGGGAAGTCTGACC
>DHLV01000043.1:16501-16824 GCA_002405445.1 Flammeovirgaceae bacterium UBA4659
AATCGGTCCATAATAGCGTCCGCAAGTGTTGGCTCAGCAATGTATTCATGCCATTTATTGATAGGTAATTGCGAGGCTATTACAACCGACTTTTTGTTGTATCTGTCTTCGAGGATTTGCAACAACGCCAGGCGTGTGTTTTGATCCATCGGTGCAAGGCCAAAGTCGTCAAGAATGAGCAAGCTAACCTTGTCAAGCTGGTTGAGGAGTTTTACCAATGAGCCATCCAGTTTTGCAACCATGATCTTCTCGGTAAATCTGTTTAGGTTCAGGTATAGTGTTTTGTATCCCATTGCACAAGCCTGATGGCCGAGCGCACAAGC
>DHLV01000043.1:17157-17580 GCA_002405445.1 Flammeovirgaceae bacterium UBA4659
TCGGCTTCGGATAGCTGCGCAATGAGGTAATGACCTTCCGGGTGTTGGTTAACCGGTAACTGTAAAACCGCCTCATAGCTTCGTGCCATTCCCTGTAGCTTGAGTTCCCTGAGTTGTTCTAGTGTTGCTGTTGTGTTCATGGTTAAAAACTGGTTTATGATTATTGATATGATTGTGGTCCTCTGATTTGTGAGTGATCGGGTATGGCAGATGCCAGACTAGTAGCGGGTAGTTGATCGAGGCGATTTTTTAGAATGTTACTCACGATGCCGTAATTGATTTTTGGTGCGTTTTCCGCTCGTTCACAGGCAGACTCCAGTCGGTCATTGCCATATTGCTAGGCCAATCGAAGAATACCAAGGCAACTGTAAAACGTCTGTTCGTAAAAGGTATTTGACTCAAGCAAGCGCTTGATCACCCGCT
>DHLV01000164.1:0-7143 GCA_002405445.1 Flammeovirgaceae bacterium UBA4659
TACTTGTTGGATGCGTACACACTCCAAGCCAAAGGAGAGTTTGGCTCAAACAAAATTCCTTTTTCTGCCAGACTGCTGCTTTTGCTGCCCAGCAGCATGCCCTTTATGGGGCTCTTGCCAATTTCATTGCCATAGATGCTTGAGAGCATCGCTGCCGCTTCACCCGACTTGGGCTTGTCTTCGACTATTTTTTTCAAGAATTTTTTTGCATCGCTGATGTATTCGTCAAACAGATCATCATTGGGCATAGCCATGCTGCCGTTGAGCAATGAGAAGTAAGCGTAGGCGAGATCCATCTGCTTGGCTGGATCGTTGGGCCTTGCCGTTAATTCTTTGGCAGCAAGGTCAACTGCTTTTTTCCATGTTTCTGCAGAGCGATTCAGGTAAGCTTGATACATCAGTTCTTGGGTGCTTTGTGCCAATAAGCTGCCATAGATGAACATTGCGAGGAGAAAGGGGATTGTTGTTTTCATATTTATAAACAGGTTTATATTATAAACTAAATACTTAAAAAAATTATGTCTTTAAATAACCTTTCAACGAATTCACGTAGTCTTCAAAGGCCTTGATTCCTTTTTTTGTGATTCGGCAGGTGGTGAGCGGCTTTTTTCCGTTGAACGACTTTTCGATGCTGATGTAACCTGCTTCCGAAAGTTTATCGAGCTGCACGCTGAGGTTGCCAGCCGTTGATTTTGTTTTCTCTTTTAAGAATGTAAAATCGGCAGCATCTAAACTGATCAGCAGCGACATAACTGCCAGCCGTAGCTGCGAATGAAGCAAGGGGTCTAAATCCTTAAACATCTTTCTGCGATCTTAACAGATAACCGGGTATTAAATAGCCACAACCTATGCCGGCTGCTGCAAATAGTAATTGCGTCTGGTGATCAAAAAAGAACGAAGCAATGCCACACCCGAAAATCACTACAGCACCAACGCACAACGGTTTGAATTTAATGAGGTATCCGGAGGTGAACGTGAACAAAGCACCCACCATTAAAATCAGCGGATTAATGTGGTAGTTGACAAATTGACCCAAGAAGGGTATCGTCATGGCGAATGCGCCAAAGCACGCCCACATTACGGCATTCACTTTTTCTAAGTGTGTGGTAGATTGATTTGCACGGGCCCTTTTTGCTCCAAAATAATAGGTGTACAACCAAGCGGGCAATACCGCAATCCAAACAATGTACGGTGCCTCAAAATTTAGTTGCAAGAGTGTGTACACTGCCAGGTTGCAACCAACAATTACCCACCCCCAAAAAAGAAAGTAGAATGAGTTGTCGCGCAAGTTACCCTTTGCCTGGTTGATCATGCTGGCGATCAAGTCGAGGCTTTGCTGTGGGCTCAGCGTGTCGTTTTCGGTTTTCATATCCCTGTTAACGCAACAAATGTAAAGTAGTTTATGTTATAAACCAAAATTGTCAAAAATATTTTCCGCCCACAATTTTTGGCTTGAATTCCTTGTTTGGCCGCCCTATCTTTCAAAAAACATTCACCTCGTCCTTACCTAAACCTATGTTCACCAAAAAACTAACCATGAAAAAGCTGCTCGCGATGTTGTTTTGCTGTCAATTGGTTTTGTCATCCTTTGCGCAATCCAAGTTGGACAAATTGAAAGCTGAGGTGGCCAAAGAAGTGGAAGCGAATGCTACGTTGGGCCAACAAATCAACGATATGCTCTTCAGTTTTTCTGAACTTGGCTTTCAAGAAGTGGAAACTTTCACTTACCTCACCAACTTGTTGGAGAAAAACGGTTTCAAAATCGAAAAAGGTATTGCTGGTGTGCCCACCGCCTGGACGGCTACGTGGGGCTCGGGCAAGCCTGTTATTGCGTTGGGTTCGGATGTCGATTGCATACCGAAAGCATCTCAAAAGCCAGGAGTGGCGTATCACGATCCCATTGTGGAAGGTGCGCCCGGCCACGGAGAAGGTCATAATTCAGGGCAAGCACTCAACATCATCTCAGCTTTGGCCATCAAAAAGATAATGGAACGCGAAAAGATTTCGGGCACGCTGATGCTTTGGCCGGGTATCGCTGAAGAGTTGGTGGCCACCAAAGCCTTCTATGTTCGTGCCGGATATTTCAAAGATGTAGATGCGTGCATTTTCACCCACGTAGGAGATAATCTTGAGACTTCATATGGCGATAACGGTTACAACGGTGTGATTTCAGTAAGGTTCAATTTTGAGGGCCAAGCAGCCCATGCTGCTGGTGCGCCTTGGCGGGGAAGAAGCGCCTTAGATGCGGTGGAGTTGATGAACATTGGCTGGAACTTTAGGCGTGAACATTTAGAGCTTACGCAACGCTCACATTACGTTATTCCAGATGGCGGAGATCAGCCAAACGTGGTTCCCTCTAAAGCTTCGGTGTGGTATTACTTTCGTGAAAGGACGTACCCTGCAATCAAAGCTTTATTCGATAAAGGCGTAAAGACAGCAGAGGGCGCTGCTCTGATGACGGACACCAAATTCACCTACGAAATTTTGGGATCGGCATGGCCCGGTCATTTCAATAAGCCCTTGGCCGAAGCTGCCTACTACAATATCAAAAAAGTGGGGCTGCCTACTTGGTCGGCCGAAGATCAACTATTGGCAAAGGCTACACAAATAGAAATGAAGTCGCCAAAGATCAGCGGGCTTGCCACAAAACTTGACACGATGGGCTTACCCAACTCTGTGGGCGTGGTGAATGTGATGGGCCGCCAAATGATGACGATGGGTGGTGGGTCAGATGACATTGCAGATATCTCATGGACGGTACCTACCATTGTATTGAATTATCCTTCCAATATTCCGGGCTTGCCGGGCCATCATTGGAGCAACGCCATCAGCATGGCCACACCTATTGCGCATAAAGGTATTGTGAGTGGCGCCAAGGCCGAAGCCATGACGATTTTAGATTTGCTGTACAAACCTGAGCTGCTTACGAAAGCGTGGGATTACTATAAGACTGAACAGACGAAAGAAATTCAGTACACGCCACTGGTAGGGGAGAAAGACAATCCTGCCATTCACCTCAACCAAAAGATCATGACTGAATTTGCACCTAAGTTAAAGCCGAGCTATTACGACCCCAACAAGTTCAAAACCTACCTCAACCAGCTCGGCATTTCGTACCCCACCGTGCGGCCCGATCAAAAGGAAGCAGTTCAAAAACTTGAGGCAAAAAAGTAGGGTAATGTTCACCGGAATCATTGAGTCGCTGGCCACGGTAGCGCAGATCGAGCAGGAGGGAACCAATCATCATTTTTGCTTCTCTGCCGACTTGGGTCCCGAATTAAAAGTGGATCAAAGTGTCTCTCATAACGGTGTATGCCTCACCGTGACAAAAGCAAACGGAGAAAGGTACTGGGTAACGGCCGTCAAAGAAACCCTAGCCAAGTCGAACCTGGGCGCGCTGCAGGTGGGCGATGTGGTGAACGTTGAGCGGTGCATGCTCAACAACGGCCGTTTTGACGGGCATATCGTACAAGGCCATGTCGACCAGGTGGGGGTTTGTAAGTCGGTATCTGATCTGAATGGAAGCTGGCTCTTTCGGTTTGAGTATGACCCTGAGGTGGGTAATGTTACGGTAGAAAAAGGATCAATCGCGATTAATGGAGTGAGTTTGACGTGTTTCGATTCTGCTGCCAACGGTTTTTCGGTTGCCATCATCCCGTACACGTTTCAGCACACCAATTTTCATCGGCTGCGTGCAGGCGATCGTGTAAACCTCGAATTTGACATCATCGGAAAGTATGTCAAAAAATGGCTGCGAATTAACTAGCGTTGTACTGCCCGATTCTTCCCTTATAGGGCAGTCTGGCAATTATAAATTCTGTTGTTTAACATGGGTCAGGCGTTGCACGATCCTCCATATTCCCCACCCGCAAAAGCTACCTACCAGTGCACCAACGATGACGTCACCCGGGTAATGTACCCCCAGGTAAATCCGAGTGTAGGTCATGATGGAAGCCCACATGAAGATCAAGCCGATCCATCGAACCTGACTTCTCAGGCTGAGCCATAGAAAAGTTGCCACGCCAAACGTAGTTGCCGCATGCCCGGATGCAAAGCCATACAAGCCACCGCGGTAATGGTTTACCAAATGAACCATGCCTTCCAGTGCAGGTTCATGAGATGGCCGCAGTCTGGCAAAAAAGGGTTTCATAAAGGAAGTCATGATTTGGTCAGAAATGAGGATGGCAATTGCCACACCGAGCAGCGTCCACCAAGCGTTGCTTTTCGTCTTTTTAAACGATATGAAAATCAGGTACAGGTAGAGTGGTAGCCAAAAAATTTCTTTTGTCATGTAGAACATAGGTTGATCTAGCCAACCGGCATGAAGACCGTTTAGAAAAAGGAAGATATCGGTGTCCAGTTGCTTGAGCGTGTCGATGATCATTTTGCAATTTTCCACCGGTTAATGATGAGGCGCCTCAATTGTTTCTTCGGCATATTGGGTTGAATTTTTTATTTACGTCAAGCCAGACAACCATAATTTTTTTGTCAAAAATGGGTCGTATGAACCCGCCAAAGTTAATTTTTATTTAGATTTGTTTCTGTCTATAAACTGTTTCACATGAAGAAGTTTGATTTGGTGGTAATCGGTGCTGGCCCCTCCGGATATGCGGCTGCCATGCGCGCCCTTGATTTTAAGAAAAGAGTTTTGTTAATCGAAAAAAATGCAGTGGGGGGTGCCGGTGTCACCAATGGTGCGCTGTCGTCTAAAACCTGGTGGGAGTTATCGCGGGATACTGCATCATTTCGCAAGAGCCTTCATCGTTATAACCTAGCTGTTCCTTCGATCCGGTACAAAGACATTCAGCAGGAGGTGCAAAAAGCAGTGGCTGAGCGGAAGGGAATGTTGGAGGAGCACATGAGCGCCCTGCGCAACTCGTCTTACGCACAATTCCTCGAGTTTATGACCGGAGAAGCGCGGTTGATCGGGCAGCACGATGTGGAGATATTGAATGGTGCACACAAGGAAGTGGTGCAAACAGAGTATATCATCCTGGCAACAGGCAGCCGCCCGCGTTACCTGCCCGAATTGCCGATTGATGAGAAGACCGTGATGACAAGTGAAGGAATCGAAAATCTGGACGATTTTCCTGAAAGCATGGTGATTGTGGGTGCCGGTGTGATTGGATGTGAATATGCCACCATCTTCAGCGGATTTGGCCGAACCAAAGTAAACCTGATTGACAAAGGTGACCGTATCTTACCGTTTGAAGATGCCGATGTGGTAAAAATCATCGAGCGCAACATGGAAAACAACGGTGTACTCATCCACAGAAATTCCCGCTTGATTCACATGCGCATCGTTAATGGCCGTGTAGAATACGAACTGGAGTACACCGATGGCAGCCGCGAAACATTCAATGTTGAAAAGGCTTTGGTGTCGGTGGGGCGCGTTCCAAACCTGGAAGACCTTTGGGACGACAAAGTAGGTATTGACATTACCAAACGCGGGATTCACAATGACGATACACAAACAAACGTTCCCAATATTTTCGCTGTGGGAGACCTCACAGCAGACATCTCTCTGGTCAATGTAGGTGAGCTAGAGGGGCGCTATGCCGTTGAGAAAATATTTGGGCGGCCCGACCGCAAGCTGGTCTATGAAAACATCAGCACGATCATGTTCCTTAGCCCGGAAGTAGCAGGGGTAGGGCTCAACGAAACCCAAGCCCAGGAAAAAGGTATAGACTACCAGGTGGTAACCCTTGAATACAGCACCATTCCGCGCGCCATTGCCAAGCGGAACACACAAGGTTTTATCAAACTGTTGGTGACCAACGATGACCAGATGAAGATTCTAGGCATGAAAGTGGTAGGTAACAATGCCAGCAGCGCCATCCAAGCGGTTGCTTTATTGATTTCTATGAACAAGGGTATCGAGGAACTGGCGGAGTGCGTACACCCGCACCCCAGCATCACCGAGGGGATTCAGGAGTGTGTGCGCATGTTAATGGGAAAATCGCTTTTCAAGCCTTTGGCCCTACACAGCCGAATCTCCTGCCGTAGATTTCTGGCAGGGAAATACGAAGACATCGTGTTTTGACAATGTTAACGGCTGATGTGCGTTAAATGTGCCATGAGGGTATTTGTGTTTCTATTGATCAGTGTGATTCTTTCTTCGTGCTCTGTCTCGAAGTTGCAACAGTTGCATCCGTCCCAAAGGAAAGCGGATTTTGAGCAATTTGATTTTGACGACCTCTCCAAGATGTATATGCGCAAGATTCAACAGGATGAAAATGCAATTGAAGGTATCTATTCGGTTTCTCATGTGATTATCAAAAAATCAAAGCCTTTTCTGTCCGGCACAGAAAGGGAGAAAACGGTAGATCGGAAAGAAAACTATTCTACTGTGGTAATTCTTAAAGAAGCAGGCACTGCTGCCCGCGATTATTTCGAAATACCGATTGGCGCCAGTCGCCAATTGTCATATTCGGTGCGCGGTGAGTTCAGCCTCGCCAATGAGGGTTCAATTTTGATTTACCGGCACTTTGAGCCCAAGAAAAAAGTATTGACCTACACTTTTACTCATGATGCAGACAAAGATATTTTGGAGGGTGTGCGCACCGAAAATAATGGCAATGCGGTGATCGTTTACAAGCTCACGTACGTCAAATTGTACACCAACGGCAACGCGACCCCTTCAAAATAAAAAAGCTCTTTGTTTACAAAGAGCTGATTGGTCTCGTTTATTGAAACGGTTAGCAAAACTCGTCAAACACCTCTACCAGATGCTGCCCGATCATTTGTGCGTTTCTTCCTTCGATGTGGTGGCGCTCAACGAAATGTACCAACTCACCGTCTTTAAACAGCGCAATTGAAGGTGATGAAGGCGGGTAGGGAAGTGTGTATTCCCGGGCCTTGGTCACCGCATCTTTATCGACACCGGCAAAAACCGTTGCCAAATGGGCGGGCTTCTTAGCCGAGTGTTGCAATGCCCATTTGATGCCGGGGCGTGCCGCTCCTGCCGCGCAGCCGCAAACGGAGTTGATCACCAGCAGGGTGGTTCCCTTTTGGTCTTTCAATTCTTGATCTACCTGTTCGGCAGTTTTCAGTTCTTTAAAGCCGGCCACCGTTAAGTCGGTGCGCATAGGGGCTACTAAATGTTCAGGATACATATTAATTTAAGATTTCAGATTTAAGATT
>DHLV01000164.1:7407-9192 GCA_002405445.1 Flammeovirgaceae bacterium UBA4659
TTTCAGATTTCAGATTTCAGATTTGATGATTCTATCAACATATCTTTTGTTCTAAGAGTTTCAGCAATGGATTTGAAATTTTTGATCTTTAATTTGAAATTACTCACATAAAGCCCAACTCCAGTTTCGCTGCTTCGCTCATCATGTCTTGCGAATAGGGAGGATCAAACGTAACTTCCACTTTTACCTCGTTTACTCCTTCTACTGCTTTTACTTTCTGTTCTACTTCTGACGGAATGACTTCGGCCGAGGGGCAAGAAGGTGATGTCAATGTCATCTGAATGAATACGTTGTTAATCGGGAAAATGTTGATCTCGTAAATCAATCCCAACTCATAGATGTCAACCGGAATCTCAGGATCATACACCGTTTTGATAGCGGCCAATACTTTGTCCCGTAAATTCAGTTCAGGCTGATTGTTTTCTATCGTTTCAACAAGTTCCATCAAATTCCGGCCAGTTGTGCTTTAAATGCCAACGCATAAAATTTAATTTGCTTGACCATCGCAGCAAATCCGTTTGATCGTTGTGTTCCAATAAATCGGTCTAACCCAATCCGCTTCACAAAGGTAAGCTCTGCAGCTAATACATCATCGGGCGCTTGCCCCGAAAATACTCGAACCAGTAAACTAACCAACCCTTTGGTGATGGCTGTGTTGCTATCAGCTGATAAAATCATTTTGTTTCCTTCTGCTGTTGCTGTGAGCCAAACTTTGGATTGACAGCCCTTCACTTCATTCTCCTCTTTTCTTGCCGCCTCCGGCAATGCGGGTAACTTTTGACCAAGTTCCATCAAATAGTAAAGAGTCATTTCCTGATCTCCATCCAGTAATGAAAACTCTTTTACAATTTCTTCTTGTATGTCTTGAATGGTCATTTGTAGACTACCTTTTCCAACTTTGTTACTCGTTCATTCAAATCGGCAATATTTTCCACCTCGTTAGCTAGTTTAAGAATCGCCCTCGTATTTTCAGATGTTTGAAGATTTAATTTTATTAACTCAGACTTTACATCCACAATTTGCGTGTCCAGATGTTCAAGCCGTTTGTTAGCACCTTTTAACTCATCAATCATTTCATCTTGTTTGATGAGCATATCGGCCATTATTTCCACCAATCGCTTTTCATTTTCCATAGAACGTTCGGATTAACTTACCTAAACTATCTACTAAGATATCAATTTCTGCTTTCGTATTGTAAACAGAAAAAGATGCCCTTACCGTTCCCTCCAGGCCAAGCCTTTCCATCAACGGCTGTGTGCAGTGGTGTCCTGTGCGTACCGCGATGCCACGGGCATCCAACATTTGACCTATGTCAAAATGATGAATTCCATTAATCACGAAAGACTGAACGCTTACCTTTTGTTCGGAGGTGCCAATCAATTTTACCTTAGCCAATGATGAAAGTCCGTCTTGCACATGCTTTAGCAAGCCATCTTCCTGTGTTGCGATGTTTTCTTTACCCAATTCATTGATAAAGTTCACTGCTTCGCGCAACGCAACCACATCAGCAATGTTGGGCGTGCCGGCTTCAAACTTGTACGGCAAGTCGTTGTAGGTGGTCTTGGCAAAGGTCACGTCCTTTATCATCTCACCTCCGCCCATGTAAGGCGGCATCTGCTCAAGCAGTTCTTTTTTACCAAACAGAATACCGGTTCCGGTAGGCCCGAACATCTTGTGCGATGAAATACAATAAAAGTCTGCATCCAGGGCTTGCACATCAATTTCTAGGTGAGCAGCTGCTTGTGCGCCATCCACCAATACCACTGCGCCAACTTGGTGCGCCAT
>DHLV01000164.1:9402-10883 GCA_002405445.1 Flammeovirgaceae bacterium UBA4659
GAAAGTAGTTTTTGAAATGCTTCAATATCGATTTCCCCGCTTTCGGTAATAGGGATGACCTTTAGGTTTGCTTGTTTTTCTTCACAAACCATCTGCCATGGCACAATGTTCGAATGATGCTCGAGACCCGAAATGATAACCTCGTCACCTGCCTTCAAAAAGGTACGACCATAAGAAGCCGCAACCAGGTTAATACTTTCTGTAACACCGCGGGTAAAAATAATCTCTTCAACTGACCGTGCGTTGATGAAGCTTCGCATGGCTTCGCGCGTATCCTCATAAGCGCGAGTGGCCTTTTCTGCCAGAGTGTGTATACCACGGTGAATATTGGCGTTATACCCCAAGTAGTAGGAGGTAAGCGCATCAATTACACGCTTTGGTTTTTGATTGGTAGCTGCGTTGTCGAAATAGATCAGGGGGAGTCCATTCACTTTCTGGTGAAGAACCGGAAATTGACTTCTGATTTCTTCAATATCCAACACAGGGCTAGCAACCGAAACCATACTTTAAAAGTTTTTGTGCAGTCGGTCTGAGATTAAATGATCCAGGTATGTTTTTAGTGATTCGTTCTTGACGGGAGCGAGCACGTCCAAAGCAAAGGCGTACAGCAGCATCGCCTTTGCAGTATCTGCCGGAATGCCGCGCGAACGCAAATAGAATAGGGCCTCCTCATCCAATTGCCCCGAGGTGCAACCGTGCGAGCACTTTACATCATCTGCCCAAATTTCTAACTGGGGTTTCGTGTTTACGGTAGCGGCATCGCTTAGCAAAATGTTGCGGTTGGATTGAAACGCATTTGTTTTTTGAGCGTGTGGCCGTACAAATATCTTTCCGTTAAATACGCCTTTAGCGTTGCCGTCCATAATGCCTTTGTACAGTTCGTTGCTGAACGAGTTTGGCTTTTTATGATCCACTACGGTGTGGTTGTCAGCCAATGTATTGCCTTTCAATAAATACAGGCCGTGGAAATGTGATTCGCAGTTTTCACCGTCAATAACGATAGTAAGGTTGTTGCGAACCATTTCACCATCGAGGGTTAAAGTAAACGTGTCTACCTTACTGGTAGCAGATTGATGGATCACCGTGTTAGCCACTTGGATGCTTTTGCCTGCATCATTTTGAACTTTGCAATACTCCAACCGCGCATTTTCCTTTACTGTAATTTCCTCGCAAAAGTTGTGGAATACGTAATTGTCACCAACGGACTCAAACTTTTCAATGACGCTGAGCGAACTATTCTTCTCCACTATCGCAAGTAAACGCGTTTGCGCATTCACCTGTGCGGTTTGGGCATCGTTCACATGAAGAATCAACACGGGCTTTTCCACGTTGGTGTTTTCTTTCACATGAATAAAAACACCGGATTGCCAAAACGCACTGTTCATCGCGACAAAGGAATCTGACTCAGTCGGTAAATTTTTACCGAAATATTGTGCAACGATTGCTTCATGTGTTTTGAAAGCATCGGTCAACGACATTAC
>DHLV01000164.1:11178-14521 GCA_002405445.1 Flammeovirgaceae bacterium UBA4659
ATGGTTGATTCGGTCGAGACTGTTTTCCACGTAAAGTTTTTGGAGAGATTTTTACCGATAGGAGTGAAGCGGTATTCTTCGCTCTTGTTAGTAGGTAAACCTAGTTTTTGAAACTGATTGAGCGCAGCTTTTCTATTTTCTACGTCAGTCGAAAAATACTTCGCTGAAAAAGTGGAAACAATCTCACTTGTCAAATCTCTATCGGTTACAATGCTCGCCATTTTCAAATTATCTGATTTTCAAATTACCGAATCAACTCATCACCGAATCAATTCATTACCGAATCGGCCAATTGACTTTTAATCCAATCATACCCTTTCGCCTCGAGTTCTTTCGCCAACTCTTTGCCACCCGATTTTACAATCCGGCCTTTGTACAGCACATGCACAAAATCCGGAACGATGTAATCTAACAATCGCTGGTAGTGTGTTACCACAATGGTGGCGTTGTTCTTATTGCGCAACTTGTTTACGCCATTTGCCACTATGCGCAATGCATCAATATCCAAACCAGAGTCTGTCTCGTCTAATATCGATAGCGTTGGCTCTAACATCGCCATCTGAAATATTTCATTTCGCTTTTTCTCTCCACCCGAAAAACCTTCATTCAGCGAGCGACTCAACAATGCCTGATCGATTTCAACCAACTTCATCTTTTCCTTCATCAATTGCAAAAACGCAACGGCATCCAACGCATTTTGACCGCGGTATACACGAATTTTGTTCACAGCCGTTTTCATGAAGTTCACGGTGCTCACGCCCGGAATTTCCACCGGGTACTGGAAAGCTAAGAAGATGCCTTCGCCAGCTCGCTGATCGGGCTCCAACTCCAATAGATTTTTTCCTTGGAATTCTACTTCACCGCCAGTTACCTCATATTCTTCCCGCCCGGCAAGTACAGAAGCCAAGGTGCTTTTGCCTGACCCGTTCGGCCCCATAATGGCATGCACTTCGCCTGCATTCACTTGCAAGTCAATGCCGTTCAATATTTGTTTGCCTTCGATAGTTGCCGTTAATTGTTTTATTGAGAGCATGAGATTTCAGATTTCAGATTACAGGTTACAGATTTCAGATTACAAATTTCGGATTACAAATTTTAGGTTACAGATTAAAGATTAGAAGTTCCGTAAAACATTTCTGGTTCATTCACATACTTTTGCCCTTTGATTTCAGAGCACTTTAGGTAACTAATAAATCCAGCGAGTTGCTTAGAGATATTTAAAGCTATGCTCTTAAGTTCTTCAAATTCTTCTTGAGTAATGTATTTTTTATCGAGCGCACGATATAGCTGAGAACGTGGTTCACCGCACGAACCTTTAGCAACAAAAAGAAACTGAATGAATTCCTTTTTCCCGCCCCTTTCAAAACCTTCTGCAATGTTATCCATTATTAAGCCGCTCGAACGATTGATTTGGTCCTTTAGCGAATAGTCTTTAGTCAGCGCACCTTGGCTAGTCACTTTGTGAATAGCCAAGGAAAACTCACGAGCCTTCTGCCACACTTCTAAATCTTCAAATGAATTGATCTTGGCCACAATAATCTTTAATCTTAAATCTTAAATCAGTAATTTGAAATCTGTAATCTGTAATCTGTAATCAATTTATCCTACACTTCCCTCAAGCGTCAACGCCAAAAGCTTCTGCGCCTCTACTGCAAATTCCATCGGCAGTTGATTCAAAACTTCTTTTGCGTAGCCGTTTACAATCAGCGCAACTGCTGCTTCTTCATCAATGCCGCGTTGTAAGCAATAAAAGATTTGGTCTTCGCCAATCTTAGATGTAGTTGCCTCATGCTCGATTCTGGCCGTTTGATTTTCAACATCAATGTATGGGAACGTATGTGCTCCACATTGGTCGCCCATCAGCAAAGAATCGCACTGCGAAAAGTTACGCGCGTTGGTAGCGCGCTTCATTACATGCACTTGCCCACGGTAGCTGTTTTGCGACTTACCGGCAGAAATTCCTTTTGACACAATCCGCGACTTGGTGTTTTTACCAATGTGAATCATTTTTGTGCCCGTATCAGCTTGCTGATAGTTGTTGGTGACGGCCACCGAATAAAACTCACCCATCGAGTAATCGCCTTTTAGTACGCATGACGGATACTTCCACGTGATGGCAGAACCTGTTTCCACTTGCGTCCATGATATTTTTGAATGATCGCCAAAACACAGGCCCCGCTTTGTTACAAAATTGTAAATGCCGCCTTTGCCTTCTTTGTCTCCGGGGTACCAGTTTTGAACGGTAGAGTACTTAATTTCGGCATCCTTCATCGCGTACAACTCTACCACGGCTGCGTGTAATTGGTTTTCATCGCGCATGGGCGCAGTGCAACCTTCCAGGTAACTTACATACGAGCCTTCATCTGCCACAATCAACGTGCGCTCAAATTGCCCGGTGTTGGCTGCGTTAATGCGGAAGTACGTGCTCAACTCCATGGGGCAGCGCACGCCTTTGGGTATGTAGCAAAAAGAACCATCGCTAAACACGGCAGAGTTCAAAGCCGCGAAGTAGTTGTCATTCATTGGCACGACAGAGCCCAAATATTTTTTGATTAACTCAGGGTGCTCTTTCACCGCTTCGCTAAACGAGCAGAATACAATGCCCAACTCGGCCAGCTTATCTTTAAATGTTGTGGCGACCGATACGCTATCAATCACGGCATCTACAGCCACGCCCGTCAGGCGTTTTTGTTCGGTAAGCGAAATGCCCAGTTTTTCAAATGTCTTAATCAACTCAGGGTCCACCTCATTGAGGTCTGTTAACTCCTTTTTTTTCTTGGGCGCTGAGTAGTAAATGATGTCTTGGTAGTTGATGGCAGGGTAGTGGACGTTGGGCCATTTTGGCTCCTCCATTTTTTGCCAGTGGCGGAAGGCCTTGAGGCGCCATTCCAATAGCCATTCGGGCTCGTTTTTTTTGGCAGAAATGAACCGGACAATGTCCTCATTCAGGCCTTTAGGGGCTTCATCCGCCTCCAAATTCACCGTCCAGCCGTGTTCATACTCTTTGGAGGTGATTTCTTCCAGTACCTGATTGTCTTTTGCCATGCCTATTTAGACTAATTTTAAATAAACCCTCAAAAATACTAACAAAAACCTAGTTTATAAGTTTTCGGTAGTGATAATTTATTTTTTGAAAGTAGCGGGGATAGGCGGTTGGAATGGGGGAATGACGAAGTGAGCTGGTATGGCTTGATAAGGTGAATATTCCGGAAATCATTTGACCCACCTTACCGATTGCGGGAATTGTCTGGCAGGGTGGAAATTCCGGAAATGACTTGACCCGGGTATTCCGGGAATGGTTTGACCCACTCGGCAAGGTAATATTCCGGGGATTACCCGACCC
>DHLV01000016.1 GCA_002405445.1 Flammeovirgaceae bacterium UBA4659
GTCAACAAGATGGCCTTGGCCTTGTTGGACAAAGAGAAATCCACCAAAATGTCCAAACGATCAAAACGGTTGACCGCTGCACTAGATGATGAGTACAGAAGTTTGGTGCTGAAATGTTAAAAGCGATTTCCCTGGTTAGACTCATCCAAAATTTTTTTTGCAGAGATTTTCAAGTATGAGGGCGTTATGCGAGGCGGTTTCTGAAGGCCATACCCATGATGTGCCCGGGCAAAAATCCTACACGGCAGAACGGCAAAAAACACGGAGACTCCCCGAGATTATTTTTGAGGTGAGTGCTAAGAAGATCGAATTGACGGGCCCGAATTCTTGACCTAACATAACGGTTCGTCATATTTATAAGGGCTATTTTTGCCGCACATAATTTGGCCTCAAACTATTTTGGCATATGACCTTTCTTTAACCAACCTGAAATATCCAGGTAATCATCAATTTGCGTACGCTTGGCTTCATCCAGCACCTGCCATTTCGCCAGTGTTGATGTAAACATAGCGCTATACTCCCTGGCTGTGAGCAAATGAATTTTCAAAAATAGTTGAAGCAGTATTTCTTCCGCTGCGAAAAGTATTTTCTTTTTCCTAAAAAAGCGCTTGCAGGCTTCTGCGTTGTATTTCAGCAGCGAAATGTTGTTGAGTTCAAAATGAACCATCATGTTCAAAATCCGTGCATACTTCTGGATATCCAAACGGGTAGAACCGAAGTTGGTATTGATGATTTCATTGATCCATTTCAAGGATTTGGGAAAATCCTTTGCTGCGAAATGAATACTGGCAAACTGAAAGAAGAAGAGAATCAGGTAATCCGGTGAAATGAATGCCTTGCGAGCCTGCAGATATGCCTGAATCACACCGATGAGCCGCGTGCCGTTTTCCGTATCTTGAGTATCCCGATACATTTCAAGTTCTACATTAAAGAGCCTAACCCACAAGCGTACCGTCATTTGGCTTTCAGTTTGTAAACGACTTGAGTTGATAATGCTTCGCACCTTTGAGAGTGCGGGAGGTAACTCGTGCCATTGCTTCGTACTTAGCAAGAGCACCACTTTATTCATCAGTGCAGTGATGTACGAAGAAGGGTCGTCTTCTATTCCTGCCTGGTTTTTCTCCAGTAAAAGAATCAGCTTACTTACTTCTGCATTGGCCTTTTCAAACTTGCCGACAACATAAGACCGTGTGAACAAAAAATGGTGATGTAGGATTTTCGCCTGAGTTGAACCGGCTTTTTCAATTTGGTAAATATCTTTCTCGGTTATGCCGGCATCCTCGGGCCGTGAATCAAAGACGCGGAGTGATTCATTCCAGAATGTATTCAGGTTTGCGACCTTGCCGATCAGGTTACTTTCTTCGTGCAATATTTCAGCAACCGCTTGGGCGTACACGGTTGACGTGGCTGTGACTAGTTTTCTTTTCCACTGTAGCAGTTCGAGGTATAGGGGAAATCTTTCGTACGCACGAGCCAGCTGCAAAGCTTTGTCAAGTCGCTGCAAGCATAGATCGTATAATTCTTTGGCGTACAAGATCTCGATTTCCCGAATTAGCTCTAAAATTTTTGCGTTTACCGATTTTTGAGAATGAAAATTTTTAAGCGACTTTAATATCAGCTGCGTGAGGTTGATTTTCGTTACATGAAGCTGAGTAATGAACCGCTTGTCTTTGAAAGTCGATTTTATAACCGCTTCATCATACACTTCCTGTTTTTCTATGACGCTAAAAAGTTTCAGGTAATTGCTTTCCGATTTATTCCGCGTTGCCATTTGCAGAAAAAATCTTTTTTCGCCAGCCGATAGCGATTTTATCAGATGAAACAGGCTGGTTTTTCCAGACATTCAATTTACGTTTATACAACAAATCAGACAAAAAAACACTGAAATTAATGAAAACAAGCAATTTAGTCGCTTTTTGTCACTTTACGTTTTGTCGATTTTTAGATATGCACTTTTAGTTGATGCATTCTACTTTTGACCCATGATTGAACGAAACGATTTTTCAACCAACAAAAACTATTACTATGGCAAACGTGATCAACTGGTTTGAAATTCCAGCCAAAAATTTTGAGCAGGCATCTAAGTTTTACAGCACCGTGTTGGGTGGCGAAGTAAGAAGAGTGGATAATCCCCAAGGTGTGTGGGGGTTTTTGCCGGGCACTGCGCAAGGGATGACGGAAACGGTCGGTGGCGCGATTGTTCAGTCTGAAGGATATGTGCCTGCCACGAACGGAAGCGTGGTGTATCTAAATGGTGGGAGTGATTTAAATGTACCGCTGAGCAGGGTTGAAAAAGCCGGGGGCAGAGTGCTTCTGCCGAAAACACCACTTGGACCGAATGGATTTATGGCACTGTTCCTGGATACAGAAGGCAATAAAATTGGGTTTCATTCGATGAAATAACGAGCGAACGAGCTGGCGGCTTGCCAGCTTGTTCACTTGCTATCTGTGCCACGTATCGTCTCTCGAAGAGGACGATGCGTGTTTAGGTTCAGCATTTACACGCCACCCTTATTCATCGCAGCAGCTCAGAGGCCGCTCTATGAAGCTACTGTGAGCGTAGCGTTCCCCCCGTTGTTGCGGTTTGTAAACCGGCACAGCAATTTCACGATCTACTTGCGCGCTGGCCAGGCCACCAGCATGAATGAAGAAATGATTGAGCATGACTGCGTACCCGTAACCGTCAACACGTTTTGACTTGACCACACAGGCGAGACTTTCGGTGAGGATGTTCGAAAATCCTCGCCTTTGCCGGTGTTCTTCACCGGCAAATACCTTTATCGTCACGCCAAGAGTACGATACGATTGACGCCCCGCGCTTTAGCATTCTCCTCTGCGGGAGACGATGCGGGATGAGTAGAGATGTTGACTTAACATAGTAAATTGAGTTGTTAGAGCGCAGAGCTCGAAACGGGTAACGCTGCGAAAAACAAAAGCCGCGTCCTGTTCGCGACACCAAACGTTGAACGAAGATAACACCAATAGCTCAAACCTCACCGCGCTATTGCAGATGCATTTTGTTGGCGGTAGTGACGGTGTGCCCTGAATGTCTACCGA
>DHLV01000232.1:0-1459 GCA_002405445.1 Flammeovirgaceae bacterium UBA4659
AGCCAATGCTTTTAAAGTGCCACGCATGAGCGCTTTGCGTGCAGAAGTGACTATGCTTGGAAACGACTCTGACACAGCTAAGCAAGAGGCTAAACGGGAAGCGGCAGTAAACAATGTTCGTTTTGTAGAAGACAGCAACGATATTGAAACATTGGCTGGCGCTGGCACGATGGGTTTGGAATTATTGAAGCTTCCATTTGCATTGGATGCATTGCTAGTGCCTTTGGGCAACGGTGCACTGTTAAATGGATTGGCCCGGGTGATGAAAGAGCGCAGCCCAAAAACAAAAATGATTGCCGTACAAGCAGCCGGGGCTCCAGCCATGGTGGAGTCTTGGCAGCAAGGCAAAATGGTAGCGCACGAAAAAGTGAGCACAATAGCCGATGGCATTGCCGTGCGTCTTCCTGTGGCGCAGGCGTTGACTGATATGAAAGAGTTGGTAGATGATGCACTATTGGTGCAAGAGCAAACCATCATTCAAGCGATGAAGTTATTGTCTACACAGGCAGGCATCTTAAGTGAGCCATCAGGCGCTGTGGGAGTGGCGGCACTTTTGGAAAGCAAAAAAATGTTTACAAATCAAACAGTCGCCACTATCATCTGCGGAAGCAATTTAACCGAGCAACAAATAAAAGATTGGCTGTAAAGAACTTTCATCCATGAAAATTAAACATAAAGACCGTTGCGTGCTACTTTAAATAAGGTTCAATCTTATTGTACCATGTATTCCTTAACAACACTTTTCCGTTGTCGTCTAACAGAACGTAATACGGAAATCCTTTGAACTTCCCATCTGAAAAGGCATAGTATACCTGCATCACATCGTCATCAGTAGGGGGAATCACAACCGGATAGTTTACTTTGTGTTGTTTCAGGAATTTTGGTAATTTCTCAAGGTAAATCCGATCATTGATGGCTAAAATCACCAACTTATCTTTGTGCTTCTCTTGTAATTTAATCAATTCAGGTATCGACTCAACGCATGGTGAACATCCTTGTCCCCAAATATCAATTAGAATAAATTTGCCTTTGAAGTCTTCAATTTTGCATGGCTTGTTGTCAAGAAAAGATAATTTGATATCAGCCAGTGAAACAGTAGGCTTAGCACTTTGCGACCAACACATCAAGTGCGAAAACAATAAAATACTAATGACTGGTAAATTTCTTATCATATGACTCAAATAAAGATAATCACAATGTTCTACGTAGTCAAGACAGAGCTAGATACTTTTTTGTGGGGGCGTTGAATTCAAATCTTAACCCCTTTCCACTTACCTCTTCTAAAAACAATAATACCAGCCACAGCCATTAAAGATTCTGCCAAGGCTATTGCAATAAAAACTCCTTTGGCCTCCCAGCCCAGTTCAATGGCGACAAAGTAGGCAAACGGAATTTGGAACACCCAAAACCCGAGTACATTCAAGATTGTAGGTGTGTAGGTGTCTCCCGCTCCGTTCAA
>DHLV01000232.1:1666-5919 GCA_002405445.1 Flammeovirgaceae bacterium UBA4659
TATCGTAAGGCTTGTACGCCATAGGCCAATACTTCTTCTTGTTGTGTGAAAATTCCAATGATCCAAGGTGCAGTAGTCAAAAACAAAATCATTACCAGCACCATAAAAAATGCATTATAATAAGCAGCCCGCCACACAGAAGTTTCTGCGCGCTCGGGTTGTTGAGCGCCTAAGTTTTGGCCCACCAATGTTGCGCCTGCGTTAGCCAATCCCCATGAGGGTAACAGCGTGAAAATGAAAATTCTTATGGCAGTTGTATAACCAGCCACCGCGTTGTCGCCAAAGTTGCTCATTAATTTCATTAAAAAAATCCAGCTTGCCGAGCCAATGATAAACTGTAAAATACTACCGCCAGATACTTTTACCACATTCAAAATAATGGCGCCATGGATGGCGAGCTTATCGAGTCCTAGCTTGATGATACTTTTGCCGTTCAATAAGAAATAAAGTTGAAATAGCACGCCCACGCCCCGGCCAATGTTGGTGGCAATAGCAGCGCCCTCAACACCCATCGAAGGAATCGGACCCCATCCAAAAATAAAAATAGGATCCAAAATCATATTGAGGATGTTCGCCAACAAAAGAGACTTCATGGCGATGGCGGCATTGCCGGAACCTCTAAAAACTGCGTTGATTAAGAATAGAAGTGTAACCGTGTAGTTACCTGTAAACATCCAAAAGGCATATCCGGAACTTGAATCCAACACCGCTTGCGATGCGCCCATCAACGCCAAGATTTCTTTGTAGTAAAAAAAACCAATCACACTGATCACAAACGCAATAGCCAACGCAAGATAGATTGCCTGTACTGCAGCGATGCTTGCCCCTTTAAAATCCTTTTCGCCCACCCTGCGTGCTACAATGGCGGTAGCTCCCATGCCCAAGCCCATTGCCAAAGAATACAAAATACTAAGAACTGATTCGGTATAACCGACCGCAGCCACCGCATCGCTACTATTGAGTTTGCTAACAAAGAAGATATCCACTACCGCGAAAATGGACTCCATGCCCATCTCCACAATCATGGGAATCGCCAATAGAAAAATTGCACGATTGATGCTGCCTTCGGTGAAGTTCTGTTCTTCGCCTTTTATGGCCTTTATGAATAATCGAAAAATAGAATCTTTTTGAGTTGAAGCTGTCATTTGGTTTGAATAAAATAATGAATCACATGACCCACTGGGGCCACCATTAAAGTTTTGGCAAGAAATTGAATAACATCCCACATCCAAAGAAATTTGGATTGCCAAATGGGGATGCTAGAATGCAAGCTTCATCGGCTGTAAAATTATTGAGTTCAAATATCACGAATAACGTTGAATAAAGTTTCAAAGTTGGTCGAGAAATTTCAACAAAAACTCTTTCGGGTTACTTAGCCAAAACGAGCTTTCCTTGTTGGCTGTAGTTTTTACCGGCCACCAAAACACTGAGTTTGTAGATGTAAAAGCCGTTGGGCATAGCATTTCCATCATCATCTCGGCCATCCCAAGCTAACTGGTTGATGCCGACTCGGAAGAGATCAACATCTTGGGTGGCAAACGTGTGAAGTCTTCGCCCATCAAGTGTAAAAATCTGGAGCGAAAATTCGGAGGGTAGTTCGCTGCCACTCAGAATAAAATTGAAGTAAAAGCGATCGCCCGAAGGATTGGGAAATACACTGCGCAATTCCAACGCATTCACTTGTGCAACCCTAAAAGTTACCTCGTAGGGTCTGCTACCCGCGCTGTTGCCGGAGGCATCTTGCGCTTGCACACGCAACAAATAAGTACCTGCCGTTAATGCAATTGGATTAAAGCTTACGGAAAAATCAGATTGCGCGGTCGCTGCCGACCAATTGATGTCAGGCCTTAAAAAATAAATGGGTTGAAAACTACAATTGGCACAATCTGCCTTCAAAAAAATGCTTATGCCCGTAGTATCAGATTTGAATAAGAACTTGTTTTCATCTTTCAATACAATCAGCACTTTTGGATTGGGCGAAACAAAGTCGTTGTTCACCAATTGGCGGCCGTCCACCAACACCTCCAATACTGGCGGTGTGTTGTCGCGCTTTACATTCATAAACTGCGATAACAGCAACGCGTTGTTGTCATAGTAAACTTCTGGAAGCACGCGCGGGTTGGCAAAAACTGAAACATCATTCATACCCACCCTTCCGCGGGTCGATAACTGTACATCAAATTCTGTACTGTCGCCAGGTTTGGGTGCAGCTATCACCAACATCGGTTGGCGCGGTAGGTTTGCAGCCTTAGAAACTGCCTGTGCATCCACTTGAATTTGGCCTCCAAAATTTTTTGAAGAGATATTGACAAAAGCAAAGGGAAGTGATACCGACTGCCCCTCTTGCACAGTAAGGGGACTCACACTTCCGCGATAGACCAAAATTCCTTCAGCTACCGATTCGTAGGTTACAAACCACTTTTTCAATTGAACGGGCGTGAGGTTAATGAGGTCTTGCATTTTTAAAACCACTCGAAGCAATGGATACTTATTCGCATCGACAGTAGAGAGTGAGGTAGCATTTAAGATGTTGTCAAACAGTAAGCTCTCGCGTCCACTTAAGTCCACACCATATACTTGGAAATAAAATGAATCTCCTGGCGCTGCCTGCGTAATCTGAGGAACGAAGTTGAACCACTTGTTCGCGGGGCCAATCAATGGCGACTTCACAATTCCATTTGAAAAACGAGCCGACACTTGTCGATTCACCACCAACGATTGTTGAATAGCTGGTGATGTAGCCGTGCGGAATACACGGGCGGTGCCAGCGGCTGCACCCTTGCGACCAAAAATCACTAACGGCTCACCATCTTGTAGTGCAGACCATTGTGAAAGATTAATTCCAAGCTCGGTAAACTTATTTTTTAAGTTAGCAGACCAAGTTGAGTATGATGGGTTGCCAATTGAAAATAATACGACAGAATCACTTTGTTTCAAATTTGAAATAGCCGCAAACAAGTCGTCTCCTACCGCTGATTCCATTTCTGACAAGGCAAAACTGTTGATCACCTGTGGCTCGCGCCCACACGTGCGTGGGTCTTGAAAATTAAACGGAATGCCTGCATAGGGCACGCCCGTGCTTTTGTCAAAAGCAACAATGTTGATGGTGTTGCTGCGGCAAGGCTGGCCCTGCGTGCTGATGTTGTATTCGATGTTGTTGATCTTGACTGAGGCAGAGGCTGACGGTGTATAGTTGCTGCCATAGGTTGTAACGGCTACAGGTATCACCGTTTCGATGTATTTGAGTTTTCGCAGTTGTGCATCTTTGATGATGCCTTCAACGGTATTGTCGAGCAGTTGCGGAAATTGAAACTGCCCCCAGCCCTCCGGGCCGTTGTTGATGTATGTGAATGAAGTGGTGTTCCATTCGCTGCTCTCACTTGCCGCGGGCTTATCCAGCCGGGTGCGCCAGTAGTAGGTGGTGGAATCACCTGGAAGTAAATTTAACGACAACTTGGCCAACACCGAGGCATTCACTACCTGAGCCTTCAACCACGGGCTATTGAAAGTTGATGCCGTGTCAACCTGGATGAGGAAGTCACGCTTATTTCCAATCAAATTGGTTGACTGGAATAAAAAGTTAACACTCGCAGATGTGACAATCGAAAAGGGGGCAGGGAAAAGATTTTTTGTTGCATTGCTCGGGATCAGCGTGGTGAAGATGGTTGAGTTGTTGAGTTTTGTTGTTTCTGCTATGGTATTTTCCTGGTCGAGCGTGACGGTGAAAATATTTTGGCCGCCACCGCGCGCATCTCGTTTGATTTTGAACAAGATGGTATCCTGCCGCGCAGGGCTGGCAAACACAGAGTCGTAAACGGCCGTTGAGTTGTCGCTGAATGTGCGCAACACACGCACGGGCAATTTTTTACCAGTGGTGGCACCCAAATTCTTAATCACGATCTTCAACGCAAAAACATTGCTCAACGCGGTAACGGGTGTTCCATCGAATGAATGCAACATCACCGAATTGTTGTCTACAGAAAAGTCCGGCTTTGATGTTCCAAATAATTTCGCAGCTGGGTCACCGAGCAGCATCATTTGCTGAATTTGGGTAACGCTTATGATGCCGTTTCCATACAGGGTCAGGTAACGCCTTGCCACTTCTTGCTGCACTTCGCCCACCCCACGTTGAATGAACACCGAGTCGGCAAAGCCAACCTGGTAGAATAAATCAGAATATGCCTTGAGGGTGCTGGGGAAACCGAAGGAACTGTGTGCGATAAAATTTCTTGCTCCTTTTTTTGGAGACAATA
>DHLV01000232.1:6011-14450 GCA_002405445.1 Flammeovirgaceae bacterium UBA4659
CGCTCCTTTTTTTGGAGACAATATCCAATCTTCGCCAAACAACGTCTCTCTTAAAAAAAAGGCACCCGCATTGCATCCGTTGATTAAGAAAACCGGATACTTTCCCAAGTTATTGTAACCGAGCAGCGGGTCAGACGCAAAACCAATGTCAATGTCGATGGTGCCGGGCGAGGAGTGGCCGAAAAACGTGACCAAGTTCACACCCTTGTTAACCTGGTCAGCAACGTTAATCAATTGCACGGGGTTGGGGTCGCGCTTACTGATGGTGGCGACAGATGCGCCCCAAAAAGCTGATTGGGCAATTTGTTTAAAACCATCGACATAGGTTCTGAAAACAGGCAGCTCAAACGGCTGAATGCCACCACTCAAATGCAAAGCATTTTTTTTCCATCCATCGGCAATAGGTGCGGCTTCGAGCTCTTTCATTTTGTTCAGATAGTTGGCCACCTGCAATGAATTGATAGCCGGTAATCGCCCCGTAGCGATTTTTGGTTCAAAAGTAGTGCCGCCCAACCCGGCCGTAAAAGCGATGTCGGCCCCGGGTATTCCTGCTGACGGCACCAAATCCTGCACCTCGCCAGGCGTTGCGGCTTTGCGCTGATAGGCGGGGTATCCGCTGATGTCGCGGCCTTTGCCCACAAGAAACAGAAACCTGGGGTTGCCGGTGGCCACCAGGTAACGCATGCACTCGTACACCGCCAGCGAAGATGTTTCTCCATAGTTAAATTGATTGTAGAGCTGATCGATAGCGAGCACCAGCGTATCATACCCGCCCCCTTGTGTGCTGGCGCGATACGCTGCATAGGCTTGCACAGGGTTGGCGTAGTCACCTGCGGGGCGCATCAGCCATTTGTTTGTGATGATGACGAACTGCGGAGTTCTACCCGCCAGGTTGCGAAATGTGATCGGTTGAACGGTAGCGGAGTTGATCTGCGCGCTCGCAAAAATCTTTCGCGCTGCCAGCGTGTTGTTCAACACCGCACTTACCGCGCTGCCGGCCGGCCTTGTGCCAATCTTGTACACGTTGTCTTTGTCGGTAACATCCCATAGCTGCAGTGACGGTGCAGGGTTGTTGATTTCGATGTACGCTTTATTTACTGCTCTGGGGCTGATGTAATAATACTTCTCGGCAACGCCTGCGCCATTAAAGTTTTGCGGAAATGTGACTTTGGCGTAGCATACACTCATCTGAAAACGGTTGTTGGATGCTGCGGAGGCCGACAGGCGTACAGTCAGTGTACCATCGCCTGCGATATCGCTCCATTGCAGCGGTGCGGTGATGATCTGTTTGTCGTAGCCAAAGAAATTTAGGGTGGCGATGTTGCGCAACCCGGTGCCGGCCAACACCTGCCCTACATGTGGAAAGCCATCCATCCCTACTATTAACATTTCCAGCTGTGGCACACCTGCAGCGGGCACTGTGTTGTTGATCAGGTTCACCACGTAGTCTACCGATTCATTTTGCCGAATGGGTTGGCCTACCCAACCTTCGCCTTGGTCAAAAAAAGTATTTTGTAGTTCATCGCCTTGTTTAAAACCGCCACTGTAATAATCAGCGGCTATCCTCATACGCTGCTCGTTGTGGCTCACCTCTTTTGGTATGTTGGTGACATTCACTTCAGAGAAAAGATCCATTCGCTTTCCTGCAGGTGGTATGATACGATAGGTAAGAAAATATGCTGCGGTGTCGCTGTAGAGATTGTAATAAGCATTTAGTTGGGCTGATGCAGGTTGATAGAGTTTTTGATCGCGTGTGCCATCGTTGCGCTTACCAAAGAACTCGATGAAATCATTAGTGTTGAACACCGCATCGGCTTCGCCCTGCACAAAAATCGCCTGCTCCACACCACGGTGAAAAATCTGAATCAGGCGTGGGTCAACCGAGGCAACCGGAAAGTTGGCTGCCTGCAAATCGGAATAGGTAATGCGATAGATGCCATCCTTGGCAACGGGAATCTTAAAATATTGCTGGTTGAAATTAATCCAATTGTTGGCGGTTTGGGCGGAGGTCAGTGAGTTTTGAAATAAAAAGGCTGCAAGCCACAGGCTATACGCGGCAAGCTGCTTGGTGCGTAATTCGCTAGTCATTGCGTTGACCAAACAGCTTGCAGCTTGCGGCTTGACGCCTGAAGCCTTTAAGCCTACACTCATAAAATTCCTCCAAAAGCTCGTGGCTAGAATTCCCATCCAACACATTAACTCTATATCCAACTTCAAAAATAGTGGTAACAGGCCACACTAGCTATTTGCCATTCAAAAATGCAAAGTCGATTTCCTTTGAAATGTAGCTTTCAAAACTCATCAAACATCACTACTTTCCAAAAAAACGCCTCCGACACACTATGAAAACCATCTGCATCGCCTTTGCTTTTCTCTTCTCAAACCTCTCTTCGTTGCTTGCCCAGGATCTCAAAATAACAGGCGAGAAAGACAAACAACTTGTGCTACAACAACTCGGGAAAAAATACCCTGCTTATGCTGCCATCGCCAAGCAGATTTGGGCCAATGCAGAGTTGGGTTTTCAAGAAACAAAAAGCAGCGCGCTGTTGCAAGAGACATTGCAAAATGCAGGTTTTGAGGTAAAGCCAGGTGTAGCTGAAATGCCGACAGCTTTTGTGGCAACGTTTGGCTCGGGTAAGCCCGTAATCGGAATTTTGGCGGAGTTTGATGCCCTGCCGGGGCTTTCGCAGGACAGTGTGCCATTTAAAAAGGCTTTAATCGAAGGCAAAGCGGGGCACGCGTGCGGCCACAACCTTTTCGGTACCGCATCATCGGCAGCGGCCATCGAATTAAAAAATTGGTTATCGAAAAATAAAAAATCAGGTACAATCAAACTCTTTGGCACACCGGCCGAAGAAGGTGGCGGAGCAAAAGTATACATGGTGCGCGATGGCTTATTCAGCGATGTAGATGCCGTGTTACACTGGCATCCCTCTAATGCCAACAACGCCAGCCCCGAATCATGCATGGCCATCAAACAAACATTGTTTCGGTTTTATGGGAAAGCCGCACATGCAGCCGCTGCACCGGAGAAGGGCCGCTCTGCGCTAGACGCGGTAGAAGCCATGAACTACATGACAAACATGATGCGCGAGCACGTGCCCTCAGATGCGCGCATCCACTACGTAATCACCAAAGGTGGATTGGCCGCCAACGTGGTGCCCGAGTTTGCCGAAGTAGAATATATGGTGCGCCACCCCAATGCTGCGGTAGTAGCAGAAATTTGGGATCGCATTGTGAAATGTGCCGAAGGTGCAGCCAATGGCACAGAGACCGCGATGAAGTACGAAGTAATCTCTGGCTCTTTTAATTTGTTGCCCAATGAAACGCTGTCGCGGATGATGTACGAAAATCTGAAAAAAGTAGGTGGTGTAAACTATTCACCCTCCGAAGTAGAGTTTGCCAAAAAATTGCAGAGCAGTTTTTCCTTCAAAGCACCTGACTTAGCCGAGGCGCAAAAAATTCAGCCATTTACACTGGGTGGCTTTTTCCCTGCCTCCACCGATGTAGGCGACATTACCTGGGTAGTGCCGACTGCAGGCTTGGGAACTGCCACCTGGGTGCCGGGCGCACCTGCGCACAGTTGGCAGGCCGTTGCCACGGGAAGTACAAGTATCGGTTTGAAGGCGATGATGAACGCTGCGAAGACACTCGCCTTTACGGGCATTGATCTATTCAATAACCCAGAACTATGCGACAAAGCAAAGAAAGAGCTGGCAGAAAAAACAGGTGCCGACTTCAAATACAAATCTTTGATTGGCGACCGTAAGCCTCCTTTGGATTTTAGAAAGGGGTTGAACTGATTGATAACTAAATCGAAAAAGCTATTTCGTGAAGTCGTTGTAAAACGCAAACACCATAATCATCAACAAAATTGCCATACCAATTTTAATCGAGTTTTCGAAAAACTTTTCAGATGGCTCTTTGCCAGAAATCATTTCGTACATCAAGAACATCACATAGCCACCGTCTAAGGCGGGTATCGGCAAAAAGTTCATAAACGCCAATACCATCGAAAGCAAACCGGTCATTCGCCAAAAGCGTTCCCAATCCCACTCGCCCCCATACATTTGGGCCATACCCACCGGGCCTGAAAGGGATTTTGAAAACGACATTTTGCCGGAGAAGATTTTACCAAAAGCTTTTATCTGCAGCCAAATCACGCCAAAGGCGCGCGCAGTGCCCATCGGTATTGACTCGAAAAACCCATATTTAGTTGTTACAAAGTCAGTCTTAGCTGGCCCCAACGGACCGAACCCAATTTGCGCTTGATCTTTGAACGACTCTTTAAAAGTCAAAACTTGCTCTCCACGTTTGATCTTCAACGAAAGCGAATCGTGGGGCTTACTTCTGATGATAGCCGACACTTCATCGTAATACATAATCGGCTCTCCATTTACTTCCACCATTTGATCTCCCTTTTGCAAGCCTATTTTCTTAGCAACCGAACCTTGCGCGTACTTCGACTCGTAGATCTCCCCCTTGTCATTGAAGAAAAATTCAACTTTATCCGAAATTCTTCCAACCACTGCCGGCATCCGGAAAGATAAAAATGTAGATGCTGATTCTTTTGAATTGAAGTTTTCTACAAAATTCTCGGGAATGGCAATGTTCACTTCTTTGCCATCGCGTAATACGGTATAGCTAGCATTCTCAGACAACAATAAATCCGGCTTCGTCAAATCATCAAAATTCTGAAACTCGCTTCCATTGATCTTGATAATTCTATCACCGGTCTTCAATCCAATTTTCTGAGCTAGTTCGTGAGCGTGGATGCCGCCATGTGTGTTCACATACGCTTGTGGAAGTGAAATGTCGCCAATCACATACGTAATGCCCACAAAAATCATAATGCCCACCACCACATTCACAATGATTCCGCCCATCATTACAATCAGGCGCTGCCAGGCTGGCTTAGAACGAAACTCCCAAGGTTCTGCCGGAGCTTTCATTTGTTCTTTGTCCATGCTCTCGTCTACCATGCCGGCTATTTTTACATAGCCACCCAACGGAAACCAGCCAAGGCCATATTCGGTGTCACCTTTCTTGTACTTCAACAGCGAAAAGTTCAACACGTTTGCCATGGGAAAGAGGAAGTCAAAAAAGAGATAAAACTTTTCGACTTTAATATTGAACATGCGGGCAGCAAAAAAATGACCCCACTCGTGCACCACTATCAAAATTGAAAGACTCAACAAAAGCTGAGCCGTCATGATCATACCCTCCATAGACTATTTCGTCAAAGTTGTTTTGTAATTTCTTTCGCCTTCGCCCGTGTTTCGCGGTTGGTTTCGATATAATCCTGCAAGCTTGGGTTGGTCACAAAACTGATTTTTTTCATGCATTGTTCCACCAACTCACTCATCTGCAAAAAACCTAGCCTATCGTTCAAAAACTCCTCTACCGCTACTTCGTTGGCTGCATTGAGCACACAAGGCATGTTACCACCTCGGTGCAAGGCCTCAAAAGCGAGTGCAAGATTACGAAAAGTTTCCGTATCGGGCTTTTCAAATGTAAGGCTTGGATACTTCGAAAAATCAAATCGTGGAAAGTCAGTGTTAAGCCTTTCGGGATATCCCAGCGCAAATTGAATGGGCAAACGCATATCGGGTAAACCAAGTTGCGCTTTAATGGAACTATCTCTGAACTGCACGAGTGAGTGAACAATGGATTGAGGATGCACAATCACTTCAATTTGGTCCGCTTTCAACCCAAAAAGCCATTTGGCTTCAATTACTTCCAACCCCTTATTCATTAAACTGGCTGAATCAATGGTAACTTTTGCGCCCATCGTCCAGTTGGGATGCTTTAAGGCTTGTGCTTTGGTTACCGACATTAGCTCTTCGCGCTTCTTTCCAAGGAACGGGCCGCCCGAGGCGGTCAAAATTATTTTTTCGATCGGGTTATCAAATTCGCCTACCAAGCATTGAAAAATAGCGGAATGCTCAGAGTCAACCGGGTAGATGTTCACTCCCTTTTCACGTGCCAAGCGAGTAATGAGGTCTCCCGCCACTACCAATGTTTCTTTGTTCGCCAATGCAATGTTTTTACCGGCCTCAATCGCTTTGATGGTGGGCTGTAAACCCGAGTATCCAACCAAGGCGGTAAGCACCATGTCAATCACATCCATTTGTACCACAGATGCAATGGCATTATCGCCTGCAAACACTTTGATATCATGCGGCAGCAAAGCGCCCTTTACCTGTTCGTAAAGTGTTTCATTGGCAATGACAACCGCATTGGGCTTGAATTGCCGTGCCTGCTCAATCAACAACTGCGCGTTGTTTTGCGCGGTCAATACTTCTACCTCAAATTTTTCAGGATGGGCAGCAACTACTTCTAGCGCCTGTGTGCCAATAGAGCCGGTGGACCCGAGGATGGCGATGTGTTTTTTTTCGGATAGCACTGAAAACTTGAATTTATTTAAGGATTGAGGCTTGAGGAAAAATGATAATTAAACTTGCAGATCGGTCAACTGCTTTTTTAACTCAATTATATCAACGGTGACTACTTGCCAAACGGAAGGCAAATCGATCCCAAAATATTCGTGAATTACTTTATTGCGCATGGCTCCAATTTTCCGCCAAGGTATGTGAGCCTCTTTCTGCTTAAATGCATCTTGAACTTTTTTTGAGGCTTCACCGATGATTTGAATGTTTCGAATGACGGCATCCTGAATCAAGAAGTTAGCGTAAAAATCCGACTCTGAAACGTTATGAACATACTGTTCGATTCGGGTGATTGAATTGAGCATATGGACGATGTACAATTTATCGTCTTTCATCAAGAAACAAATTGCAGGTCTTTTTCCACATATGGGCGAACCAATGGGTTTAGCGAACGCTCTGTTACCAAATCAACCTTGATTCCAAGCGCATCCGATAAATCTAATTCAACTCCTGCTAAATCAAGCAAAGAAACCTTGTGTGAATCGTTCAGGAAAACCAAAACATCAAGATCACTTCCATCGCGATTTTCTCCACGTGAATACGAACCGAAAATGGCAACCTTGGTTGGGTGCAATGGCTTGAGGTGTTGGAGTAATATCTCTTTTTGGTGTTGGGTGATCATGCTACAAATCTACTCAATTCCTCTGCAATCTTTCGATCATTACTTAAACGCGGCACTTTGTTTTGCCCGCCCAATTTTCCCAATGACTTCATGTATTCGATAAAAGCATTCTTCTGCAGAGATGTGATTTTTAGTTTCGACAAGATGTTGCCCGTGATTAAATCATCGTAATAAACATTCAACTTGCGCAATTGTTCGTCTAACTCCAAGGCAAATGCTTGCATATTGTGGGGAGGCTGTGCAAACTCAATCAACCATTCATGATGCGGCATTCCTTCGGGTGGCGAGACATATGGAGCTACGGTAAATTCTACCAAACCCACTTCCGGAAATTTTTGCATGGTGAACTTCATGGCCTTTTCTACCTCTTCGCCAATCACATGCTCGCCAAAAGCGGAAATAAAATGTTTGATGCGGCCACTCACTACCAACCGGCACGGATTTTTAGAAACAAATTTTACGGTATCGCCAATCGAATATCCCCACAGGCCTGCGTTGTTGTTGATGATGAGGGCGTAGTTTTTTCCCAGCTCCACTTCTTCAATAGAGAGGCGCCTCGGGTTTTGATTGAAGTATTCTTCTGCAGGCACAAACTCAAAGAAAATGCCCGAATTCAACAACATTAATAATCCTTCGTGCCGCTGTGAATCCTGGTAAGCGATAAAACCTTCTGATGCCGGATAGGTCTCGATCGAATCGATATTCCGACCAATCGTGTCAAACAATTTAGCACGATAGGGCTCAAAATTTACCCCTCCGTAAACAAACATCGAAAAGTTGGGGAACACATCTTTTATCTTTTTGCCCGTCTTTGCCACGATGCGATCAAAGTACATTTGCGCCCAGGGTGGTATGCCACTGATGAGCGTCATGTTTTCATTGACGGTCTCTTCTATGATTTTGTCCAGCTTGGTTTCCCAGTCTTCAATGCAGTTAGTCGCATAGGTGGGCTTTTGGTTAGATCGTAAGTACTGGGGGACGTGGTGGTTCACAATACCCGATAACCTACCTGTTTTAATCCCTGCTTTCTCATCTAACTCGGGGCTTCCTGACAAAAAAATCAAGCCACCATCTAAAAAACTGCCGTTGCCGGTTTCGTGCACATAGCTGAGTAAAGCATTGCGCGCGCTATTGATGTGGTTCGGGACGGATTCTTTTGTAATTGGAATGTATTTAGTGCCCGAGGTAGTGCCTGACGTTTTTGCAAAGTATGCAGGTTTGCCTGGCCATAAAATATTTTCTTCGCCATGTAGTACCCGCTCGATATATGGCTTCAACACCTCGTAGTCGCGAATGGGAACTTGCTTTTTGAATTCATCGTATGTTTTAATGTCTGCAAAGCCATGATCACGGCCAAACTGGGTTGAC
>DHLV01000157.1:0-1935 GCA_002405445.1 Flammeovirgaceae bacterium UBA4659
CAATGGTGTCTTTTTTAGTGCAACCATTACCATCAGCAGCGGTCAAAAAATAAAACCCTGATTCTTTGGGTTGAATGAAGGGTGAGGATTCAGTTGAAACGAAATTCTTATCCACACTGCTGGTCCAACGGTAGGTAGCGACACCACTTGCCGTGAGTTGATGTGTTTTTCCTTCGCATACCACAGCATCTTGCCCCACGGTTAATGCAGGTCTGAAGTAGTTGATCACTTTGATGATGGAATCGCTTTGGCTGCATGTGCTGAGGTCTGTTACTTTGAGCTTCACCGGGTACGTTCCGGTAGCCTTGTACTGATGTCTGATGAACCGCGGGTCGTTGGCGTTTTGGTTGATGATGGTGCCGTCACCCAAGTTCCAGTTGATCGTTATTCCACCGGTACTCAGATTTTCAAAAACAACAGTGTCAGGGAAACAAACATTGTTGAACCCCGGTTTATTCAATTTGATGGAGTTTGATTGAAAGTTTGCCCGCAGTGAAGACAAATCGAATTTGAACGCTGCATTATTGCAGTTTTGACTGCCGTTGAACCGTGATTTCGCATTGGGTGTGGTGGGGAAATCCGAGCTGGGGCCATTGGTAGTATTTCCAAACGCGCACCCCGAGCACACCGCATGGTACACAATCCCGAACTTGTCAAATCGCGAGGTGCCTCCGTCTACATGGGTTTTTGATGAATTTCCGCCCAGGTAGGTGGCGTATACCAGTTGGGTAGCATCACTGTTCAATACGATAAAATAGAAATCAGAACCGGACGTTGTCTTTTGAAAAGCATCGTTCGTCACGGGCATTCCAAACGTAGAACTTTGCCAAAAGCCCGTGCTGGGGCTCGAGTTCACAAACCCGCCCCAACCTGCCATATAAATGTTATTGCAGTCATTGACCAAAAATGCAGTGGGCGAAATATTGGGTATAATCAGCCCGTTGCCCGAACCTGAGCCAAACACCGTGGAAATCTCCAAACTGCCGAGGTCTGCCGATAATCGCTGGAGGAATTGACCGCTGTTGACGTTTTTGTAAACACCCGCGGTGGTGGGCATTTGGCCCGCTGTTTGTCCGTAGCAATATACACTGCCGCTTGCGTTAAGATCGATGAAATAAACCTGATCGAATGAATTGGTGCCTGTGTAGGTGGCGCGTAAGATTGCACTTCCGTCTGCGCTGATGCGCGCAATCCAACCGTCTACGATGCCCTGAAATGCTGTTTGATACGCACCGGTAGTGACTGGAAAATCGGTGCTGGTAGTGCCGCCAGCCAGCATCACATTGTTGTTGTTGTCAAATTTAATTGAATAGGACGCATCAAACCCTGCGCCACCCACGAAGCTTGACCAAATGATAGCCGATAAATCGGGCAGCAGTTTTACCACAACGCCATCAGTTGTGCCACCGTTGAAAGATTGATCAAAGCCGTTGACGATGGGAAAATCGCTTGATCCGGTAACGGTTGTGATGTAGACATTGCCGTTTTGATCGGTAGTCACATCGCCACGCATCTCATCCCCATAGTTTACTACCAATGGCCCACCCGATTGCTTGGGCAAGTTCAGCCCATCGTTTCCGCTACCACCCAAAAACGTTGAGCCGATCAATCGATCACCGGTGGGCGGAAGTCGTGTGATGACAATATCCCAACGATCGCTGGTGTTGAGCACTCGATTGAAAATGGGAGTGCCACCGTTGAAAGACTCATCAAACGACCCCACTTTGGTGGGGTAATTGCTTGAGCTGGAGAGCCCCAGCACAATCAGGTCGCTGGATGCTTTGTCTACCACCAGGCTTACCGGAGAATCGTTGTTCGCTCCACCTAAAAGGGTGGCATATAAAAACTTAGTACCCAGTGAATCGTATTTGATCACCGCCATATCAAAGTTGCCCCTGTTCACCGTTTGAAATGCCCCCGGTGTGGCAGGAAAAT
>DHLV01000157.1:2056-30532 GCA_002405445.1 Flammeovirgaceae bacterium UBA4659
AATGCCCACGGTGTGGCAGGAAAAAACCCGCCAGATTGCTGAATGGTGACGCCCGCTGAATATAACGTGCCATTTTCTCCAGGGGTAGCGGTGCTTCCCCAGTTGTCGGCAGATGAGCCGGAGTAGGTAGAGAAGATCAACAGCGGATCAATTGTGAGGAGTTTGCAGTGATCAAATCCGGCAGGAAAAGAAAAGGAGACAATATTTCCTTCAACGCGATACTCACTCGGCACAGGATGCTTTTCGCTATCGTTCCCATGATATGAAAATGGTTTGAGTTCGGTAAGCGTACCCACGGATGTAATCAACCGCAACGTGCCTTGTACTTTTTCTAACCGGTCCAGGCCGCAGTATTCTACTTTTATTTGGCTCGGATCGGCTTCAGGTTTTACGATGAAGTCATATTTGAGATTACCCCCAACCGATGAGATGCGGAAATCAATACCGTCATAAACATTCGTGTAAACAATAGTGCCATACCCCAATGCATGGCTCGCCCATTTGCATGAATCACGGCCTAAAAAATAGTTGTGATAGCCTTCAAGGAGTTGAGCCGGCTGTGCCTTGGCGAGTGGATTTGAACCAACGAGGTTCATTTCAAAATAATGTCCATCAATGCGATCTCCGGACGCGTGCCCGTCAGATTCATTGAAGGCCCCATGGGTTGCAAGGTGTTGTCTTTCCATCTCCGCCATGTCGAGCAACAAAATGGAAAAGCCTTTTGCAGATACGCCTACGTGCCCCCCGGGCACTTGTGCCCGAAAATCAATGTTGCCATCCCACTGGCCTTTGTTTTGAATGTAACGAAGCCCTGTATTGTCTTGCGAGAGCGCACGGATTGAAAAAAGCGAAAGTAGAAAGAGCAAACGCATTTTCATACACAGCAAAGATACCAAAATTTGAACCTCGGTGATGCATGATCAATACATCAGTTGGAAGGCTGAAGATGTTGGTGACCACCGCCAGGATGGTAATGCCAGCCCCATGCAGTGCAAATGATCTGTTCGGTCAAGTATATCGTGTAAAAAAACGGATGTTCATTATTAGCTGAAGTATAGAATGCCGGCCGGCAGATCAGAAATAGACGGTCGTCAGGTTGAGCCAGGCGAAACCTCGTTTGCGGTGTTCCGGAATGCCCACCCACCGGTTCTTGGGTCTGGTGGGGAGCATCGGTGACAATGATTCGCTGCTGCATGATATGGGTTGAAATGACCCCACCGGACGAACATCATGCATTTCTTTCTTTATCCACGTCCTTTTTCAAAGACATGAATAAGACTCGATCACTGCTCAAAAAAAACCATTCAATAACGAGAAGTCATCTCAAAAATACATCACCATGTCTTGTTCAGCCTGCCGAAACCGGGTTTTAGTATCGAATAGCCTTCGACAAGCCTGCCTGGTAGGCAGGCTCAGGCTAACAAATAAAAATTGATTTTTGACATGGCTTCTAGACAAACGGAGTTTTGTCCTTTGCAGTGTGAGTTGGTGCCTTGTTTGGTTCGTCTATACCGACCAGAAGGGAACCGTGTGTAGGGTAATGTTAGGTCATTCAATTACGCTGCCGGAGTCAATCAGTCTGACAACCAAATTCTTTGAACTGTTGATAACCGCATTCATATTTTTCAAATCCAGTGCACGCACCTCATCTCCCAACTCATGGTAGTAGGTATAGTTTTTGAAATCGAACGTTGAGATGGTGTGGCAGGGCACACCGTAGGTTGTGTAGAAAGCGTAATTGTCAGATCTCTTGAATAGCTCATATTCCTTTTCTTCGGGCAGATATTGAACAAACGGAATGCCTAACAACTCGTTGCTAACCTGGGCGAAGTTTGATTTGGTGTAACCTGTGATGTATACTCTGTCGGGACCCGTTATCATGGCTTTACCGATCATTTCAAAGTTGATCATGTATTTGATTTTGATGCCAAGTTTTTTCATCCGTGGTGCCAAGTATTCAGAACCCAGTAATCCACTTTCTTCTGCTGTGAACAAGGCCACAATTACGTTTGCGGTAGGCCTTTCGGTTTGCAAATGAGCAGCGATCTGCAATACCGCAGTTACACCGCTGGCGTTGTCGTTGGCGCCATTGTAAACAGAATCGATTTGATTCTTTGTTCTGCTTTTGCCAATGTGGTCCAAATGAGCGCCCAGTAAAATATACTCTTTCGCGTCATCGCGTGTGCCAATCAAACCCAGAATATTGGCGGTTTGCATTTTTTGAATAACCACGGTGTCGCGGTAATCGCGGAAGAATGGTTTCACGCCAGCATCTTTGAGATAGCCAACGACCCAATCGGCAGCAAGGTCAAATCCCTTGGTACCAAATTCTCTACCCTCCATTTGATCGCTGGCCAAGGCGGAAATGATGCGCTCGGTTTCGGCAACTGTGATGGGTGTGGAAAATGATAGAGGTGCTGTGGTGGGGGCGTTGGTAGGAAGATTGGTAGCTTTGCACCCAATCAAAACCACAAGCCCTACCAGCAATCTATAATTGAAGCGCGCTTTCATCAATTGCTAACAAGCGTTTTGCGTTCTATTTCGCGCAAATTCTCCATCTTCTTATTGCGCAGAAAGCCGTTGATGTCTTCAAAATGTTCGCGGATGCGCTTGTTCCCAAATTCAAAAACCTTGGTGGCCAGGCCATCCAAAAAATCACGATCGTGGGAAACCAAAATGAGGGTGCCGTCAAATGCTTTCAGCGCATCTTTCAAAATATCTTTGGTGCGAATATCCAAGTGGTTGGTAGGTTCGTCCAATATCAAAAGGTTAACGGGTTGCAACAACAACTTAATCATTGCCAAACGCGTGCGCTCACCCCCTGAAAGCATTTTTACTTTCTTATCGATGGCATCGCCACCAAACATAAACGCACCAAGTATGTCTTTGATTTTCGTGCGGATGTCGCCAAACGCAATTTTATCTACCGTTTCAAACACGGTGTAGTCTTCATCCAACAACGATGCCTGGTTCTGCGCAAAGTAGCCAATCATAGAGTTGTGGCCCAATTGCATTTTGCCTTCAAAATCAATCTCGCCCATAATGGCCTTCACGAAAGTCGATTTACCCTCACCATTTTTTCCTACCAAAGCGATTTTTTCGCCACGTGCAATGGTGACAGAAGCATTCTCAAACACCACGTGATCTCCGTAGCGTTTGGTTAATTCCGTTGCAATTACAGGATAATTTCCGGACCGAGGAGCAGGAGGGAACTTGAGGTTGAGCGATGAAGTATCAACTTCATCCACCTGAATAATTTCAATCTTCTCCAGCATCTTCACGCGGCTTTGTACCTGCAACGTTTTGGAGTAAGTGCCTTTGAAACGCTCAATAAATGCAGTGATGTCCGCAATTTCTTTTTGTTGATCTTCAAACTGCTTTTGCTGCTGGTCGCGCCTTTCTTTGCGCAGTTGCAAGTAGTGAGAATAATTGGTTTTGTAGTCGTAGATGCGCCCCATGGTTACTTCGATGGTGCGGTTGGTGAGGTTATCGACAAATGCTTTATCGTGACTGATTACGATCACGGCCTTGGCATTTGTTTTCAAGAATTCTTCGAGCCATTGCACCGATTCAATGTCCAAATGGTTGGTAGGCTCATCGAGTAAAATCAAATCAGGCTTCTGTAAAAGAATTTTTACTAACTCAATGCGCATGCGCCACCCTCCGCTAAACTCGCTGGTAGGGCGAGTAAAATCACTGCGCAAAAAGCCCATGCCCATCAGTGTTTTCTCCACCTCGGCATCGTAGTTGATTTCCTCAATGGAATAATACTTCTCGCTGAGTTCTGAAACTTGTTCAATGATTTTGGCATACTCGTCCGATTCGTAGTCGGTACGCGTTTCCAGTTGTTTGTTCAGCTCTTCGATCTGCGACTTCATAGTCAACACGCGACTGAAGGCCTTGCTTGCCTCTTCAAATACCGAGCAATTGTCATCGGTGAGAAGGTGCTGGGGCAAATATGCGATTACGGCATCTTTTGGGGCCGATACCTTGCCGCGTGTAGGCTTGTTTACACCCGCCAAAATCTTTAACAAAGTAGACTTGCCGGCTCCGTTTTTGCCCATTAAGGCAATTCGGTCGTCTTCGTTGATATTGAACGTAATGTCGCTAAATAGTACCGTGCCGCTAAATTCTACGGCCACATTGTCAACTGAAATCATGCTTTCGAAAAATAAGCCGCAAAGATAGGACTATCATCGAAATGATTGTTGCGATTTCCAGATAACGTTTTCGAGATTTCAACCGAAAGTTGGTTTGATATTGTGCGGCATTCAAGTGCGAATTTGTATTTTGCTTGCAGATAAAGTAAACATGCCGCTGCTAGAGGTAAACAAGATTTCGAAGAAGGGTTTAGGCACCTTTCAACTCAAAGACGTTTCGCTTGCGTTGGAACCCGGACAGCGCTTGGCGCTGGTGGGCGAGACAGGCTCTGGCAAAAGCACCGTGATGAAAATCATCGCAGGCTTGGAAGATGCGGATGCAGGCACCGTTGCGCTTGATGGCGGACCCGTGACAGGTCCATCTGGCGTTTTGGTAGCAGGTCATCCGCGGATCGCTTACTTGCCTCAGTATTTTGAGCTGCAGAAATTTTTGCGTGTGGAACAGGTGTTGGAGTATTCCAACCACCTCTCAGCCACTCAAGCCAACAATCTTTTCCGTTACTGTAAAATCAATCACCTTCTTACTCGCAAAACAGACGAACTTTCCGGAGGCGAGCGCCAGCGCATTGCATTGTGCCGACTGCTGATATCCAATCCACGCTTGTTATTGTTGGACGAGCCGTTCTCGAACCTCGACCGCATCATGAAGCAAACATTGAAAGATGTACTCAGTGAAATTGAGCAGCAGCTGAAGATCACTATTATTCTCGTCTCGCACGATCCACAAGATACGTTGGCATGGGCAGATTGGATGTTGGTGTTGAAAAACGGAAAAGTAATCCAACAAGGTACTCCCGCTGATTTGTATCGAAATCCGAAAAATGAATATGTGGCTGCGTTGTTGGGAGATTACTCCGTGAGCGGAAAAAACAAACATATCACGCGACCCGAAGATTGGAGAATCGAGAAGAACAAAAATGGTAACGGCAGGGTAGAAGCGATAGCGCTGATGGGCAGCTACCACTTGGTGCGTGTAAAAAAGGGAAGTGACACGATTGCGGTATATTCGCAAAACCCAAAACTAAAAATGGGCGATACGGTTAAATTAGAACTAAAAAAGAAGTAGTGATACCGGATACTGGTTGCCAGTAGCGAGTATCCAGTATCCAGCATCGAGTATCCAGTGATGATAAAACTCCTCGGCATTCCATTCGATGGCAACTCTTCCTACCTGCATGGCCCGGGTCAGGCACCGGGGCGCATCCGACAGATGGAAGCCGAAGGCTCCGCCAACACATTTGCCGAAAATGGACAAGATATTCGGTCGGGTGTTGCTTATCAAGATCGCGGTAATATCGTATTCGAAGATTTATCGCCTGCCGCTGTTTACCAAACCATCAAGCGCAACGTGAGAGAGGAAATTGCTGATGGCAGTAAGTTGCTTTGCCTGGGTGGCGATCATTCTGTTTCGTTTCCGATTATCGAAGCCCACGCTGAAAAATACCAGCCGCTTCATGTGTTGCATATTGATGCGCACCCCGATTTGTATGAGAACTTTGAGGGCAATCTGTATTCACATGCATCGCCCTTTGCGCGACTAATGGAGACGGGCAAGATTGCATCGCTTACACAAGTGGGGATCCGCACCTTTAACACACACCAACGCGAACAGGCCAAACGTTACGGTGTGAAAGTGATCGAGATGAAAGATTTCAACTTTGATTTTATCGCTGGGTTGCAAACACCGCTTTACCTCTCGTTCGATATCGATGCACTAGACCCCGCCTGTGCACCCGGTGTCTCGCATCACGAGCCGGGCGGCCTTTCCACCCGACAGGTGTTGCACATCATTCAATCGATCCCCAATCTGATAGGCGCTGATATTGTGGAGTATAACCCCGTACGCGATGTGAACAACATGACTGCCATGGTGGGGTATAAGTTGATGAAGGAAGTGATGGGGAGGTTTTGAACCCTGACGTCTGCTGGATTTTGTAGTTAATCTAAGTCCAAGATGATTTTCAAATTCTCCCTGACCCTCTCAGCAATTTCGCTGTCCACTTCTCCAACCTTTTTTAACAGGCGTTTATTGTCAATCGCTCTCACCTGATCGATCATGATATCGCAGTTCTCGTTGAGGCCAAACGTTGATTTCTTCAAATGAACTCTTAGGATTTCGGATTCGGACTTTATGTTGGTGGTGATAGGGCAAATAACAATTGATGGATGTTCTCGATTTAATAAATCAGTTTGAACGATGATCACGGGTCTGATTTTACCGGTTTCTGTTCCCATTCTAGGGTTTAAGTCGGCAATCCAGATTTCGAATTGCTTAATCTTCATCGTTTAGCTTTTCAAACTCTGCCAGCACTACCATTGAGTCCTTCGCTACAATTTTAGATTCTTTGCTCAACTGTTTTGCAAGTAGCTTACGTCTGTGCAGACGATTATAAAATTCAATTGCTTCATTGATGTATCGATTTCGGTTCTTCTTTACTTTTGTCACGATTTTCTCAGTTTCCTGAAAAATGTCGTCTTCCAATTTCAATGATAAGTTTTTCATCTTTTCCTTTTTGACTCAAAGGTATATACTTTTTGTATACACTTCAAATGTTCTGTTTCAACGACAACGAAGGATCAAATAAGTTCATAATTGGCGGATGTTTTGCTTTGAGGTTAAATTTCTATCGGTGGTTGCAGTTGATTCCATCCCTTTTTCTATCTTGTCCCTGAAACTAATTCTTATGCGTAAACTTCTTCCAGTTGTTCTTGCTTTGGTTGTATCAATTGGTGCAACCGCCCAAAACCTCGACAGCGTTTTTAAATATGTCAAATACCGAAACATTGGTCCATTCAGAGGCGGGCGCTCGGTGTGTGCCACGGGCGTAGTCAGCGATCCGCTCACGTATTACATGGGTACTACGGGTGGCGGCTTGTGGAAAACGGAAGACGCAGGCGTAAGCTGGCGCAACATTTCAGACGGGTTTTTCAAAACGGGTTCAGTCGGTGCAGTAGCCGTTTCTGAGAGCGAGCCCAATGTGGTGTATGTTGGCATGGGCGAACACGCTCCGCGCGGAGTGATGACCACCTATGGCGATGGTGTTTACAAATCTACCGATGCGGGCAAAACCTGGAAGAAGATGGGCTTGGAAAAAACGTTACAGATTTCACGCATCGTGATCCACCCGCGCAATTCAGATATTGTGTACGTGGCGGCCCAAGGCGCTATCAACGGTCCCACGCAAGACCGCGGCATTTATAAATCTATCAATGGAGGAGTCACGTGGACGAAAGTCCTTTTTGTGAACGACCTTACGGGATGTTCTGAGCTTTCGATGGATATGAGCAACCCCAAAGTTTTATATGCTGCCATGTGGCATCACCAACGATTGCCTTGGAAAGTGATCAGCGGTGGGCCGGGCAGTGGTTTGTACAAGTCTACCGATGGCGGTGATACGTGGGAGAAAATCCACAATGGTCTTCCAAAAGAATTGGGCAAAATGGCCATCGCGGTAAGCCGCGCCAACCCGGAAAAACTGTATGCAGTGATTGAAAGTGATTCTGAGAAGGAGCAAGGTGGCTTGTTTGTCTCAGATGATGCCGGAAAATCGTGGTACAAGCAAAGCAGCAACCACGAGCTGGTGCAGCGTGCGTGGTATTACATTGAGGTGTTTCCAGATCCGCAAAATGAGAATACTGTGTATGTGATGAGTGCTTCTGCGCTCCGTTCGATTGATGGTGGCAAAACCTGGGATCACATCTACACCCAACATGGCGATTACCACGATGTGTGGATGAACCCAAAAAATTCAAAGAATATGGTGGTGGCAGATGATGGCGGAGCAAGTATCAGCTTCAATGGTGGCAAAACGTTTTCGTTGATTACCAACAACATGCCCACTGCGCAGATTTATCGTGTGAATGTCGATAACAATTTTCCTTACCGTATCTACGGAGGGCAGCAAGACAATACCTCTGTGCGCATTGAAAGTTTGGCGCTGGGCAAGTGGGGCATAGGCGAACGCAACTGGGACTATTCTGCCGGTGGCGAAAGTGCATTTCTGGCGTTCAATCCAGATGACCCAAAGTTGGTAATGGGCGGAAGTTACCTTGGCACCATAGAGGCTTTGCAGCCTCACGCGCAGGCAGGTACCTCCATTATGGCTGCACCCATTCAATATTTGGGTCGTGCGAGTAAAGACATGAAGTACCGGTTCAATTGGAATGCGCCCATCATTTGGTCTAAGCATGAGCCGAATACGTTTTATCACGGTTCGCAATTGTTGTTGCGCACGCGCGATAACGGGGTGACTTGGGAAGAAGCCTCGCCCGATTTGACTCGCAACGAAAAAGACAAACAAGTAAAAGGCGGTGGTCCTTATACGGTTGAGGCGGTGGGCGCAGAAAATTATGGAACGCTCAGCTATGTGATCGAATCTGAAAAAGGAACGATTTGGACAGGAAGCGATGATGGCCTCGTGCAGCTTACGCGTGATTTCGGAAAGACATGGACAAATGTTACACCCAAGGGGTTAGCAGAATGCCTGATCAATTCAATCGATGTTTCACCACACGATCCGGCCACGGCCTACATTGCTACCACACGCTACAAGTTTAATGACTTTACGCCTGGGTTGTTCAAGACCACCGATTATGGCAAAACGTGGGTCAACATCAGCAAGGGCATTCCGCAAGGCGCCTACACGCGCGTGGTGCGCGAAGATGATGTGCGCAAGAATTTGCTGTATGCCGGCACCGAACTTGGCATGTACATCAGTTGGAATGGCGGCAATACGTGGCAACCGTTTCAACTGAATTTACCGATTACGCCCATCACTGACTTGAAGGTGCATAAAGGTGATTTGCTGGTGGGCACCATGGGCCGTGCATTTTGGATTTTAGATGACTTGGGTTTGATACGCCAGCACAATGGTACGGTAGATGAGTCGTTTAAGATTTATAAGCCGGAAGATGCGATCATTGGCAATTGGGGCAGCGGCATGAACCAAACGTCTGCCACCAATAAAGGGACAGATGAGTTTATGGGTGTGAACCCGGCCAATGGTGTGGTGGTATATTACCAACTGCCACGGCTCGCAGATTCTTTACACATTACCTTGGAGATACGTGATGAAGCAGGGAAGCTGGTGCGCATGCTTTCTTCAAAACCGGATCCGGGTTTTCGTTCGTACCCCGGTGGCCCTTCCCCAGAACCGAAATTATTCAAAGAAAAAGGTCTGAACCGCTTTGTTTGGGACATGCGGTACGCCACCATGATGGGCGTTCCAGAGGCATATATAGAAAGCAGCTTTCGCGGGCACAAGACCGTGCCGGGAAACTACACGGTGACGCTTAGCGATGGTAAAAATACAAGCAAGGCAGATTTCAAGATATTGCCCAACCCGCATTATGATGTATCGCCACGGGAATATGCCGAATACAATTCTTTTATGCTGACGATGGAGGAAAAGTTGAAAGATATGCACAAGAAGGTAAACGACATTTTAAAAATGCGCGAGCAGATTGAAGAAATCACGCGTGAGCTGGAGGGAGCGAAATTCAAATTGTTGAAAAAAGCTGGCGAGGCGTTGGCAGACAAAATGAAGGCATGGGATGACGACATGGTGCAACGCAAGTCGAAAGCGTATGACGATGTGGATAATTTTGAAAACAAGTTCACCGCTAACTTCATGTTTTTGATGAACCACTCGGAGAGCGACATCCCACGCGTCACCAAGCCTAACCGCGATCGGTATGACGAGTTGATGAAGGAATGGAGCGTGTTGAACGCACGTGCGATGGAGATCCTTGAAAAAGATGTGCCCACATACTCTAAGCAATTGTGGGATGCAGGGATTGGTGCGGTCAGGGTTCCTTAAGTTTTGTTCGATGTCAGGTTGCGCGTGGCGAAACCGTTTTGAAATATGACTCCGCCACGGATTCAGTTATATTAAATACAACCACAACCAAATTAATATCAGCGGCACAATGTATTGAATGAGTGCATGCCAGGTTCTTAGTTGAGAGGTGTTGGGCACATTCATGGCGGCAAGCGTTTGATTTTTGTTCAATAACCAGCCTGCTAACAAGGCCATTAGTATTCCGCCCAGCGGCATCAAAACGTTGGAGCCAAAATAGTCAATCAATTCAAAAATGGTTTTGCCTGCAAAATGTGGAATAAACCCTAGCGGTGTGAAGTGCTTTAAGCTGCTGAACGAAAAAACCGTTGCCAAGCCAATCAGCCAAAGCAACACACCTGCCACCCAAGTAATTCGAGCACGGCTATAGGGGAGTGTCTCTTCTAAGTGAGAAATAATCGACTCCAGTAATGAGATGGAAGAAGTCAGCGCTGCAAAAAAAAGCAGCAGAAAAAAGAACGCGCCAATAAATCCGCCACCCGGAATTTCTGCAAACGACATTGGCAGTGTAACAAAAATCAACCCGGGACCTTCGGCTGGTGATAATCCGTATTGAAACACGATCGGAAAAATAGCAAGGCCAGCGAGAATGGATGCCGCTCCGTCAGAAAATGCAATGATTGCCGATGATTTTAGCACATTAGTATGGGGCGGCATGTAGGCTCCATAGGTCAGCATAACACCTACGCCAATGCCCAACGAAAAGAACGCCTGCCCAAACGCTGCAAGCACCACACTGGGCGTGAGTTTTGAAAAGTCGGGGGCAAACAGGAATTGCAATGCCTTGCCGAGTTCGCCAAAAATTGCGCCATATAATACCAGTAGCAATAAGATGACAAATAACGTGGGCATCATCCAACCCACTGATTTCTCCAAACCCTCCTGCACTCCTTTGGCGACAATCCATGTGGTGGCCAATACGAAGATGCCTTGTCCCAACATCATGCGAAAGGGGCTATCAAGTAACTGTTGGTAAAAAGCTGCTGCTGATTCTTTGTTCAAGTCGTTCAGCGAACCTGCCAATGAAGTGACGGTGTAATCCAGTGTCCATCCGGCAATCACACAGTAAAAACTTAGAATTAAAAATACAGTCACCATCGCTACCCAGCCGAAGTACTTCCAGCCTTGATGTATGCCATCGGACTTAGCTAAGTTTTGTAGGGTGCCGACCATGCTTTTCCCTCCACGTTTGCCAATGACCATTTCGGCTGCTAAAATCGGTACGCCCATGATCACCAACGAAAGAATGTACACCAACACAAAAGCACCACCGCCATTTTCACCTGCCAAGTAAGTGAACTTCCAGATGTTCGAAAGTCCAACTGTGCTGCCAATGGAGGCGAGCAAAAAAACGTAATTGGATGACCAGGTTTTTGAAGATGACATATTAACCGTTTAGGTCAATTCTGAGCGTAGCGAAGAATCTCACTGAAACTCTTCGTTCTGTACCTTACTTAGAATTGATTAATATTTTTTGTTGTTGGTTCAACTATTCAAATTATATCGCATAATCCTTCCGTGCGGCCCATCTTTGATGCGCTCCAAATCAAACACATCGCCCGCAATCAACTTTTTTTCACTCAATGCTTTTTCTATTGTAGCCATTTCGCTTGGCGATAACTCGAAATCAAATACGCGAAGATTGTCTGCAATGTGCGCCTGGCTGCGCGCCCCAATGATGGCAGCCGCCACACAGGGTTTTTGGAGAATGTAGCGTGTGGCCACATTGGTAATGCTAACATTTTTCTGCAGCGCAATTTGTTGGATGGTCTGTAAGATGTGTTGCAGCACATCCCATCCACCCATCTCTTCAACTATCAATTTGTACTTGATCAGCGATCGGTTTTCAAAAGGAGGCATAGGCTCTGGCTTGCCTAGCCAGCGATCACTTAAGAACCCACCAGCCACGGTGCCATAACAAACCAACTGAATGTTATTCGCTTGACAGAAGGCTGACAGCTCTTTCTCCGGTCGGTTATCGAGAAGAGAATACTGAACTTGCAGTGTGTTGATGTGCACACCCGCATCGGTCATTGCTTTTGTAGCAAGGGTATTGAAGTTAGTGCCGCCCAACAACTTGATTTTGCCTGCCTGTTGCAGTTCTTTTAGCCAATGCGCAGTTTCCACCCAATTGGGCACTGCATAATTCCACCAACTGAACTGCACCATGTCCAATTGCTCAACACCCAACCGCAAAAGCGATCGGTCAATCACTTTTTCAACTTCTCGCTTTGTGAGATTAGCAAGCAGGTCGTAGTCAGGCACATATTTAGTGAAGACTTGAATCGGGGCATCCATTCCACGCTTGGTGCGATACTCTTTTCGGAATGAACCAATCAATTCTTCCACGCCTGTGTAAATGTCAGCACAATCAAATGTGGTGATGCCGGCATCCACAAACGCGACCATATCTTCAATGGCATGTTGTTGATTGCCTTCACTGTGCCCGGCCGAGAGCTGCCAGCCGCCCTTCATTATCCGCGAGATTTCGAACCCTGGAGTCAGGGTGAATTTTTCAACTTTCATTTTTCAGCCCACGGATTATTTTCTGGAAGAGGAACAACCGTGGTGGCAGCGCGGTTGTATTCGCGCTTGCCGATACGGGATATTTTGAAACGCGCTCCACAGTGTGGATCAGGGCACGCGATGATATGGTCGGTGGCCATCCAATCGTATTCGTTTAACGGACGTTGCTTGGGTGTAAGCAGCGGGAGCAAGGCGGCCAACGCGTAAAGTGAAAAAGGTCGTTCTGTTTTAAAGTGCAGGTTTTCTCCAATTACTTCAAAGGCATCGCCCAGTTGGTGGCTGCACACAAAAGGCTTGTCGCCTTCAATTACTTCAACCTTTAAATCGTATAGATGAAAGGATGCGCTCATCGTTAATAATTGTTAAATCGTTTCAATCTTAAAAAGTCAATCGGCTGAATTGTTTTGCCTGTGGTGGCGAGTTCGCCAAGTATTTCTCCGACTACAGAGGCAAACTTAAACCCGTGTCCGCTAAAGCCAGCGGCAATGATGAGATCATCATCGTCTGGATGTGTGTCGATGATGAAATGCTCATCGGGCGAATAGGTGTACAAACATGTTTTTACGCTCAACACTTCTCCAAATGCGTTGGGAATAAATTTCTTCACCGCATGCAGTAGGATTGCCACTTCATCCTGGGTGTGGCTCCGGTCCACATGGTCGGGGTCAGATGGCAAGCCGGGGTAATGGTAGGCAACCTTCAATCCGAGCGGCCCCCCGAGTTTACCCGCTGGCACAATCGGGAATCCGTAGAGTGCGCCCGGAATTTTTTCATCAGCAATCAACCAGCATGGGAAATGATCGATGGTGAAGTCATCCCATTTGGTTGGATTCACCCACACAATCACCTGACGTGTAACTTTCAATTTCGCGTTAAGCGAAGGAACCAGATGCCCACTCCACGCACCACCGCACACCACCAGTTTTTTTGCCGTGAAAATTCCTGCACTTGTTTCGACATGGTACTCTCCATGTTGTTTTTTCCATGTGTGCACCCGCTGCCGTGTGAGCAACGTGGCACCCTGTCGGATAGACTCCTGCGCAAAACTCAGAATTGCGCGTTCGGGTGTCAAAAATCCGGCCTGTGGTTCAAACCATTGCTCATAATCGAGGGGCATCAAAAAATTCCTCGCTTTAGAATGTTGCCCGCGGGCAATGTTATCCAATTTGATCTGGTGTAATTCTGCTGCCAGCCTGGTGCCTTTGATCAACTCATGATCTGCCCTGCCGGCATACAACAAGCCGGTCTCAAAGTATAGTTGCGCACCGGTCTCTCTTTCCAGGCTTGCCCAGTTTTGGTAGGCGCGGTGCAACAGTGGCACGTAATCGGGGTGTTCAAAATACGCCTTGCGGATAATCCGGCTCTGGCCTGCGTGTGAGCCCTGATCATGGGGAATATCGAATTGTTCGATTCCCAACACGCTGATGCCCTGTTTAGACAACCAATAGCAGGCAGCTGCACCCATTGAACCCACACCGATCACGATCACGTCAAAATGTTTATTCATGGTTCGTATGTGAATGCACCGATGGTGGCATCCGGATTATTTTGAAAAGCACCTGGGGTCACAACTTATTCTTAGCATCAAGCAAGCGACCAACCGTTGCGGTATTCGTTTTTGACAAATGCATTTGCATCGTCAAAGTTGGTGATCTTCATGTTTTTGGCATCCCAAAGTAACTTTTTCCGACCTGGGTAGGTGTAGCCTTGCCCATCTGCGTTCATCTTGCGCAACGAGTAACTGCGGATGGCGAGATTGCCCATCAGCACGGCTTCGGTAAGAGGCCCTGCATAATCGAATTCAGAACTCAATGGCATGGCTCCAAAACCTTTCATGCAGGCGTCCACCCACTGCGTGTAGTGGCCGGCCTCATTTCCGGGCACACGGGGCAGTTTTGGTTTCGGCATGGTTACCTCTTTCATCCGTTTGGTGGGCAAAAGTGTAGGGTTGAGGCCATAGCATCCGGCCATCAGTTTTCCCTTCGTTCCCTCCAATATGATTCCGTTACTGCCATCACCTAATTCCTCATCAGGCAGTAATTCCGCAGGACGCTCGGGCAGCAACCCACCATCCATCCACGTAAGTTTGATGTCGCCCTTTCCATCCTTCTTTGGAAATTTGAAATGGATAATTGATGAGGATGGTGCACATTCAAAATAGTTGGCCTCTTTGAAAATACCTTCCCAGTTGGTGGTGGCGCTGCATTCCACCTCTGACGGAAAGTCAACCGGCAAGATGCGGAAGAATGGGTCGAGGATGTGGCAGGCCATATCGCCCAATGCACCCGTTCCGAATTGCCACCAGCCCCGCCAGTTGAACGGCACATAGGCTGGGTTGAAGTCAATGAATTTCGATGGACCGAGCCACAAATCCCAGTCAAGTTCTTTGGGTACTTCGTGTTTACCGGTAGGCGTAGGGATGCCCTGCGGCCACACGGGCCGGTTGGTCCACGCCACGGCACCGGTCACATTGCCGATCAATCCTGCGTCCACCATTTCTTTCATTTTGCGCACATCTTCGTGCGAAGAAAATTGGTTGCCCATTTGGGTCACCACTTTGTTTTTTCGTGCAGCTTCTGCCAACGTGCGTGCTTCGAAGATGGTATGGGTCAATGGCTTTTGCACATACACGTGCTTGCCGCGATAGATAGCCGCCATGGTGGCCACTGCATGGGTGTGGTCAGGTGTTGAAACCGAAACGGCATCGATGCCTTTCTCTTGATCAAACATTTCCCTAAAATCGCGGTAATATTTTGCATCGGGAAATTTTTCCCTTGCCTTCACTGCCATGCGGTCGTCTACATCACACAGCACGGCAATTTTTGCTTTCGGGTTGGCGGCAAATCCCGTGAGGTCGGTATAACCTTTACCGCCTGCACCGATCCCTGCAATGTACAATGTATCGCTCGGGGCGATGTACCCATTGCCTCCCAGCACATGGCGCGGCAGAATGGTGAAGGCTGCGCCTGCCAGGCCTAAGGTCTTTAAAAATTCTCTGCGGTTTTTATTTGACTTGGTCATTGTGGTGGTTTTTTTGTTGTTCGTTGCTGGTTGTTTGTTGCTGGTTGTTCGTTGTTCGTTCAAAGCGACAACTACCAAAGGTCAACCAACAACTAACTTTCAAATTTGACACTTTCAGCAAGTGTTCGTTCATCGTACTTTAGTCCGTATTGATCAAGCACTTCTTGTGGCACGCCATCCCATTGGTTGGGTGTATTGCCGCGATAGTCAATGTCTTTCAAACCTATTTTGCTCGTATAAAACCCGGTGGCTGTCAGGTCGCGGAGCAGATTAAAAAACGAAACACCCTGTGTCATTTCAGGCTTGGCCAGTTCAGGAAACGCAATTTGATCGATCATCGCGATTTGCTGCGCTGCGGTGCAGGAGACGAAAGCTGCATTGAACTGTTTAGCGCATTGCAGGTCGAGCCACCGCAAGCCACCGCGTAAGGGTGTCTGATGCCTTGGCATGTCTTTCACTATGAACTCTAAAAATTCAGGCGCTCCCGCGTCCGTGGCACTGCCTGATACGTCATCTTTTGGGATGATGATGTCGACCAAAATCGTGAGCGTGGCCATCTCGTGTTCGTTAAAAAACGTTTCAGCCGATATTTTTTTGAAGTGTGCGATTTCATCCGGCTGTCGGTCGAACCCACCGTTGGCTGTTGCATCGTCAGCCACCGGCACTTGTTTTTTCTCAGGCTCGCACGATTGCAGCAACACGCCTGTAGCTACCGTGCCGACTGCGAGGGTTTTGAGGTATTTTCTTCTATCCATCACTCAGTTGTTAGTTGTTCGTTGTTGGTTGTTTGTTGCTGGTTCGAACAACTAGCAACAAACAACCAGCAACATTAAATATTCTGCTTCTTCATCTCATCAATAATATACTCACTTGCTCTCATTGAAAGGGCGAGGATCGTCCATGTCGGGTTTTTATCTGCCTGCGAAACAAATGGCCCACCATCCACCACAAACAAGTTCTTACAGTCGTGTGCCTGGTTAAATCCGTTGAGTGCAGATTTCTTTTTGTCGTTGCCCATGCGCACGGTGCCCACCTCGTGTATGATTCTGCCGGGTGTTTCCAAACCGTAATTTTCCTCCGCGCCCTTGATGCCCCACGTAATGTCACCCCCAAGTTTGTGAATAATTTCCTGGAAGGTCTCTTGCATGTGCTTTGCTTGCTTGATTTCGTAGTCGCTCCATTTATAATGGAAGCGCAACACCGGAATGCCATATTTATCCACTACGTTGGGATCAATCTCGCAGTAGTTATCTTCGCGTGCAATGGCTTCACCGCGCCCCGCCATTCCGAATGAGGCGCCATAGTAATAGCGGTAGTCGGCTTTGAGCGAAGCGCCATAGCCCCCAGCCGGTTTTGTTTTGCCATCTGGCCCGGGGTATTTGCCGTTGAGGTTTTGTATGCCGAAGCCAAATCCATAACTCGGCATGCCCATGCCTCCCCAATACTCTATATGATAGCCGCGAGGGAAATCTAATTTCTTATTATCCAACCACCAGGGTGAATACACGTGCATACCACCCACACCATCTTCGTTGTAGCGTTTGCGGTTAAACAATTTTGGAAGAACTCCACCCATTGCAACACCGGTGCTATCGTGCAAATATTTTCCTACCACATTGCTGCTGTTGGCAAGTCCATTGGGGTGTGCAGCAGACTTTGAATTCAAGAGCAGTCGGGCTGATTCGCCCGCACTGGCCGCCAATATTACAATGCGTGCACTTACCTGGTATTCTTGCATGTCATCTTTACTGACATACGATACGCCCGTAGCGTCACCTTTTTCGTTGGTCAACACTTCGCGTGCCATGGCATTGGCGATTACATCCACATTGCCGGTTTTAATGGCCGGCTTCACAAGTACTGAAGAAGATGAAAAGTCGGCATACACCGTGCAGCCGCGCGAGCATTGCGAGCAGTAAAAACAAACGCCACGCTCGTCATTGATTTTTTGTGTGAGCATGGAGAGGCGCGAGGGGATGACGGGCACGCCAGCGGAAGTGGCGGCATCTTTGATCATCAACTCGTGCAGCCGTGGCTTGGGTGGCGGCAGAAAAATCCCATCGGGTTCGTTGTAGATTCCTTCTTTCGTACCGAACACGCCAATCAACTTGTCAACTTTGTCGTAGTAGGGCGATACATCATCATAGCCAATCGGCCAATCTTCACCGAGGCCGTCAATGCTTTTGTGTTTAAAGTCGTTGGGGCCGAAGCGCAATGAAATTCTGCCCCAATGGTTGGTGCGACCGCCCAGCATGCGCGACCGAAACCAATCGAACTTTGTTCCGTTTTTTTGTGTGTACGGTTCACCTTCGATTTCCCAACCGCCATAGGCAGCATCAAAATCGCCAAATGGCCGATGGTTGCCCGCACCCCTGCGGGGTGATTCATATGGAAACTTAAGTTGGGTGACATTCTTGGCGGGGTCATACATGGGGCCTGCCTCGAGCAGCACTACTTTTACACCTGCATTGGCCAACGTGTAGGCGGCCATGCCACCACCTGCACCCGAACCTACAATGCACACATCGTAGGTCTTGGGATTTTTCTTTACTTGGAAATCTGGCATCAGAAGAAATTGTAACGACTAAAAATAGTCATCAATTTCGGGTTTGCAAAGGGGATTTTTATGGGGGCGCGGTTTGTTGATTTGGCGTGTGGTTGGATTGAGTTAGTTGAGCATCCTTGTTGGTGAATCCACTCTAGGACATGCGGGTAACACCAAAAGGGCAAGCGCTGACTTGAAGCCGTTTTTTTTTAGTTCACTTTAACACTATTTCTACCGAATTTTCGGGCATGCCAAGCTGTGTCATTACGTTTGCAATTTTATTCATAAATGATTTTGCGGATGAATTAACTTGAATAAAAATCAAGTCATCTGTTAACTCAGTGTTTTTGCTGTCCCAAAAGTGTCCCTCAAAAGTTTTGTAACGTTGCCTTAATTCAATTTGCTCATCCATAATCTCCTTTAGGTGTTTCCATTTGACAATGGTTTTTCCTTTGTTAAACAACTTTTCCTGATTTGTTAATATTGAATCAAAGTCATGGTCCTTGCTATTTTTTACCCATTTAAGGAATTCAACAAAAACATCTTGCCAAGACTTTACCGATATGGAGACGTTTCCAATTATCAGTCTTGCAGGTTTGTTGCCTTCTGATATTTCTCCTGCCTCATCATCAAGTGGCGAAAAACTGACTTTCTCGGTCACTGCGGTATTCCAATTATTGGTGGTCTTCATATTTTCCGGCAAAGGAAAAGCGTTAAGAAACCAATTTATCATCTTCACACCATGCGCTTTGATATCTGCTTCGTTCCATGAACTCCTGTTAACAATATACAATCTAAAATTCAAAGATGAAGTGTTGAGTTTTTCCTTTTTATCAGCAAACGATTTATTTCCAATTTCTCCGTTGAATTCAGTAAGAATCAAATTTCCAATGTTATTTAGATATTGTTTGTGTACCGTTTCAAATTCGTTTCCTAATTCTTCCTTCCAAGAATTTGTTAGCGTTTGAGGCATAACATGCTCAATGCTGATTTTTGAATCTCTAAAATTGACAGCCACCTTTGTGTTATTCTCTTCAATTTTTCCAAGAATAAACTTTGAATATTTCTTGATGTCATTGTAAAAGTCCAATGACTTCAGCCGTTCAGCTACCTCAACATCGTTAGGTAGCCTCATTTTGTAAAATTGGTTTGAAAGCAGTTCTAACATTGAGACTTCTCCGCTAGATAATTTTCGAACACGGTCGCACAACAAAACAACGTTTTTATTTTCACCTTGGGTTAATCCCAAAATGCGTCTACGGATAAGGTACGTGCGAATCGTTCTTAGTATTTCGATTAACTTATCATCACTTAATCTTTCTGCCGTTATACCCTGTTGGTTATACTCAAGTAAGCCTAGTACAAGAGGTTTAAATGCCTCAGCTTTGATATCGTGGAATACATTTCGCAACAGTTCTTTTATTTCTTTGTCTTTTAGTCTGTCGGACGAGACGCAGTCTGTCACTATCTCATCGTTAATCCATTTATACCAAGGCACAAATCGCACGATATCATCTATAAAGTTCTCGTGATTAATAAACTTATCATTCACGAAATCTTTAAATTGTTGATACACTTCTTTAGCATTAATATCGGCTTTTTCATCGCTGACTACCTTTATCGAGCTTACTGTTTTATATTGTAGGTAGTCACGATAAAATTTCGAGATACTGTCTTCAAGTTGAGCCTCAATCTTAGGTTGCCATTTCTTCTCGTATAGATTTGACTGCTTTTTGCTGTCAAGTGACAAAAGAATAAAGTTTCTGACAAGGTCGGCCAAGGTCAAAGCCTTGCCTAAAGAATTAAGGGTTTCAAAAATAATTTGAGGATCTTCGCCCTTATGGGGTCTTTCGTCAAGAAATATTATTGCAACATTCATTCTTTGGATTGCGAGAATATAATGGCTTGGCGTAATGTCAGGGTTCGTTTTTACTGCGTCAGTTATCAATTTTATAAAAATCTGATGTGCAGTTTTAATAATACCTGGATTTGCCTGCCGCCCGTTGACTAGAGCCCTATAAGCTTCCCAGTCTTTTGTCACTTGTTTCAGCTTTATCTTGTCCTCAAAATCCGAATCATCATTTCTTAGATAGCGATTAGTGATTTTCGTTTTGAAATTCTCATCATCTGTGAGATCACGTAACGCAATGAGGAACAACAAAGTGGTAGTAAGCCTTTGCTGACCGTCAACGACCACAGATTTATGAGCAAATCCCTGCTGTTCTTCTTTCAAAACAAGGGTGCCAAAAAAGTGTTCTAATTTGTCATGGTCCTTGTCGTTCAATTCCGACTTTATGATGCGAATGACATCGCTGAAATACCTTTCGATTTCCGGTTTTCCCCAAGCGTAGGCTCTTTGGAATGGTGGGATAAAGAACGAAGTCGCGTTTTTAGTAAGAACATCGTTTATAGAATGACTTTCCGGTCTCATATATTCGTATGTTGTGGTTCTTTCAACGTTATTCGAGTTTGTTACTTTTTTCGAAAGAAGTCAAACCTTAATCATTAAATCCTCCACCTCACAAACGCTTCCATCGCCTCGTAATTTGCAAGGCCAAGTTTGTCGTAATTCTGTGCCGTCTCGCGGTTTCGCTCTTCGGCACGCAGCCAAAACTCGCGGGCGTCATCGCCCGGGAATACGGGCCTGTCTTTTTGGGATTGGTGTTTGAAAATCGCGTAGCGTTTGCGCTCTACTTCTTGTGGCGATAGCGGCACCGCCATTTCAATTTCATGCGTTTCAAACTCATGCCATGCGCCACGGTACATCCATAACCAGCAGTCTTTCGTCCAGCTTTCATTTTTTAGTTGCGCCAGCGCATCAATAATGATTTTGAAGCACACAATGTGTGTGCCGTTGGGGTCTGCAAAATCGCCTGCGGCAAAGATTTGGTGCGGCTTTATTTTTTGCAGCAACTCCACCGTTAGGTCTACGTCTGCCTTCGAGACGGGGTTCTTCTTGGTTTTGCCCGTTTCATAAAACGGCAACGCCATAAAGTGGATGTTTGAGTCTTTCAATCCGGCATAGCGCGCACCAGCAATGGCCTCCGTTTTGCGAATGAAACCTTTTACGTTGCGTATCTCTTGGGAGTCAATTTGATTGGGCTGCTTTTTTTCTATAAACGTGCGGGCATCGGCATACACCGATTTCAATTTTTTGCTGTCAATGCCTACGCTGTCTGAGTAGTCAATTGCAAACTCCATGTAACGAAGCACGTCATCATCCCACACGGCTGTGTTGCCCGAGGTTTGGTATGCCACGTGCACATCATGACCCTGATCTACCAACCGGATAAAGGTTCCACCCATGCTGATCACATCGTCATCGGGGTGAGGGGAGAAGATGACCACGCGCTTTTGTGCGGGGTTAGCACGCTCAGGCCGTTGCGAGTCATCGGCACCAGGCTTGCCGCCCGGCCAGCCTGTGATGGTGTGTTGGAGTTTGTTGAAGATGTGAATGTTCACTTGATAGGCTGAGCCGCGCTCTACAATCAACTGTGCCATGCCGTGGTTGTTGTAGTCTTCTTCCGTTAGTTTTAGTACGGGTTTTTTCACTTCGCGCGAAAGCCAAATCACTGCCTTTTTGGTCAGGGCTTCATCCCACACGCAGTCTTTCACTAACCAAGGCTTATTGAAACGCGTGAGTTCAGCCGCGGCATCTTCATCTAAAATAAATTCTACGTTCTGCGAAAGCTGCAAGTAAGTGGCTGGCACATCGCTGGAGATTTCACCTTCCACCGCTTTTTTAACAATCGAAGCTTTCTTGCCGCTCCATGCCATCAAAATAATTTCGCGTGCTTTAAAGATGGTGCCAATGCCCATGGTGATAGCCTTGGTCGGTACGTTCTGTTTTCCGCCAAAGTCGCGAGCAGCATCCCTTCGGGTGAGGTCATCCAGCGTTACCAACCGTGTGCCGGAGTTGGGCGCGGAACCGGGTTCGTTGAAACCAATGTGACCCGTACGACCAATTCCGAGTACTTGTAAGTCTAAGCCTCCGAGCGATTCGATTTTACGTTCGTATTCCAAACAAAAAGAGGCAATCTGATCTTTTGCCAAGGTGCCATCGGGTATGTGGATATTCTGTTTTTGAATGTCCACGTGTGCAAACAGATTTTCATTCATGAACGTGACATAACTCTGCACCGAGTCAGGTTGCATGGGGTAGTACTCGTCCAGGTTGAAGGTGATCACATTTTGAAAGCTCAGGTTTTCTTCTTTGTGCATGCGCACGAGTTCGGCATACACCCGCACGGGTGTGGCACCGGTGGCCAAACCCAACACCGCGAAGCTTCCATTCTTTTGTTTTTGACGAATGAGGTTGGCAATGCGTTGCGCCACCACTTTTGAGGCTACCTGCTGGTCTTTGTACACGGTGACGGGTAGCTTTTCAAAGCGTGTTTCTTCTAATAAGTTGAGTCGCAGCGATTTGGATGCAGTAAGGGTGGAAGTGGACATAGATGTGGTTGAATTTAACAACCCAATTGTAATCATTTACCCAACGTTTTGCAATAGGATTTACTATTGCATCACTGACGCACCCACTTCTGGAGTTTCCGGGAAAACAACAATAACACGGGTATCATCATCGCTGTTTGGATTGAATTCTTACGTCCGTGCGATAGCCGGGTCTAGTGTCAGCCGTTACGGTGGTGAGTTTTTCACGGATATTGCACTGAGACGAAAGTGGTGTCATCCAAAAGATTTTTGGAATGCAGTTGCTACTTTACTTGCCGAGGGTGCGGCTGATCATCTCTTTGAAGTACGCGCCAAAGTAGGGACCCACCCAATTAAGGGCGAGCACCTCTTCCTCTTTTTTGCCATAGTGATGATCAGCGGTAATGTAACCTGTATAGTTGCCGTTGAAGCTAGTGATGATGATGTGCTTATGATGGTCGCGGCACCATTTCTGCCACTCCGCTTCCACCCACAATTCCCCTGAGAAATCGCAGGGGGTACCAATGAAAATGATGTTGCCCAGCGATAAGTAACTCAGCTCACCCTGTAGCCCTCCGATGAGGGAACGAAACGCCCAATCGCGTGCTTTCCAGCCCTTTTCAAAATGCAATTGCGAAGGTCCAAACGGAATGGGTACATGTGCCGAGGCGACCTCCACATTTTCAGACAGAAAAACATCACGCTGGGCAGAGTCAAATTTCGCGGCAAGCGTTTTTCCGATTGATTCGATCTTTGAATACTGCTCGCCCTCAAAACCTTTGATGCGGTGGCTGCCTACCATCCCTGCCATAAACATTCCAAAACCATAGCCACGTTTTTTAAACTCTTTCACCAACGTGGCGGGGTAGTCGCCCGAAAGTGTTCTGCCCAGCAGTTCGATGTTGGTAGGGTGGCCGCTGAACGCTGCGATGACTGCCTTGCTGCTGTCGTCTCTGACAAACTCCAGTCCGCGCAGTAAGCCATCGCTCGGGCTGGCACGATCGAGGCGGTTCTCAACTAATTCATGTGCATCGCTTTCCCAATATGATAAGCCAGAGTGTTTTGCAGTAGTGGCCGCCACCTGCATGTGGTGAATGATCTGGTCTACGGTGGTGTCCACCCAGGCAGGTTGAAATTTACCAATGGTAAAACGCCCCACTATGCTGTCGTCCCAGCCACCAACGCTGCTGTGGGTGTGGGTAGCGGTGAAATACAGAAAATCATTGCTGCCGCTTTTTTTCAGTATTGCCTGTAAGCGGTTTTTGATGGTAGGAGGGAAGAGCATCAAGTCCATTGAAATGATGTAAGCCCTGCTGCTGCCGTTGTCAATAGATAAAATCCGGCAGAACAATGAATCGTGAACGTCTTCAAATTGATCCTTCGGTGTGTACCCGGCCATGGGCATGGGGTACGAGGGCGTAATGTTGAATTCACTCCATCCCACTTTCAATTTTGAAACGCCCACGTGGCGGGTGAGCTGTAATGTGTCCATTTGCGCAACCATGCGCTGATAGAACGGCTGCTCATGCAGTGGCATATCATCGATAGGGGCCACCAAAGTGATGGCGAGCAGGGCAACTCCTGCGAACGCGTAGCCACAAAACTTCAGAACGTTTTTCAATGGGTTTTATCGGAATCCGACTCTTTTCATTTTTCCTTCACCCCGGGCAACTTCTATCGGTAGTTTGACTGTCCCACTTCCACGGAAGTGGGCTAGAAGCTTGCGACACGAACGGAAAAACGCTGCCCGGGAGCGGGTGTACTCGCGGCAAACATCATACCACCTTCCGCAGCAGCACTTTGTCCACGGCTTTCACAATATCTTCTGGCGCCAATCCGTATTTTTTCAACAATTGCGTGGGTGTTCCGCTTTCGCCAAAGCTATCACGCACTGCCACCATCTCCAGTGGGGCAGGGTAGAAGCGTGCCAACACCTGGGCCACGCTGTCGCCAAGCCCGCCATTGATTTGATGTTCTTCGCAGGTGACGGCACATTTTGTTTTTTGAACCGATGCCAGGATGGCCTCTACATCCAAAGGTTTGATCGTGTGTAGGTTGATGACCTCCGCCCTTATGCCACGCTCTGCCAACATGGCTTCGGCTTCAATGGCTTGCCATACCATGTGGCCGGTGGCAAAAATCGTTACGTCATTTCCTTCAATCATCTGATCTGCCTTTCCGATCACAAAGGGGCGGCCTGTAGCCGTAAATACCGGCCACCCGGGTCTGCCAAAGCGCAGGTAGGCTGGGCCCACATGCGCGCCCAGTGCAATGGTTGCGGCTTTGGTTTGGTTGAAGTCGCAAGGCACAATCACTGTCATTCCTGGCAACATTTTCATCATGCCAATGTCTTCTAAAATTTGATGCGTGGCACCATCTTCGCCCAACGTTAACCCCGCGTGTGAGGCGCAGATTTTGACGTTTTTTTCGGAATACGCAATCGACTGTCGGATCTGATCATATACGCGCCCTGTAGAGAAATTGGCAAAGGTGCCGGTGAAGGGAATCTTTCCACCAATCGTCATGCCTGCGGCAAGGCCCATCATGTTGGCCTCGGCAATTCCTACCTGGAAAAAACGGTCGGGGAATTCCTTTTTGAAAGCATCCATTTTGAGAGACCCGGTTAAGTCGGCACACAGGGCCACCACGTTGCTGTTGGCTTTACCTAATTCCAGCAAGCCCGCACCAAATCCGGAGCGTGTGTCTTTCTTTTCATTAAATGTGAACTTGGTCATGGCGTTCGATTCATCTGCAATGTTAGAAAAAGCTTTGTTTAGTTCCGCTGATGCGGTCAAATAATGTTGAACAGATGTGAGGCAGTTCCAGTTGGCATTTCGCTGATGGCGAACGCCCTTCAAGGCCGTTGTGCTTCTTCGTCAGGCGCAAACTTCGGCATCCTGCTGGCAGCATTCGCCCACAATGCCAAGTGAACGGCAGTCTTCGCGGCTGCTGCGGCCATGGTTTGTTTTCGAATCTGCTTCACAGGATGCAACGGCTACTGATGTGGTGTCCCCTGCAGAAAGTCTAGCGCTGTTTGCACCGATTTCTCAGGGATCTCTTCCATTGGCACGTGGCCGGCATCGGTAAAGATATGCAATTGAGAACCCTTGATGGCATCGTGGAAGCGGTGCGCATTTGCCACAGGTATCCAGGTGTCTTTTTCTCCCCATAAAATCAGGGTAGCTGTCTGAATGAACCGGATACTGTCTTGCAGATCTTTGCCACGCTGCCGCAGGCGCTCCATAGTGGCAGTGCGGTTTCCCTCGCGCACCATCAGGTCAAAAAAGCGGTCAACGTCTTCTTCTTTCACTTTGGCAGGATCGCCATACACCTGTTGCAGGTTTTGGCGGAATAAGAATTTCGGAGTCACCTTTACCAGCACGTTTGCGATCCAATTTTGTTGCAACAACCTGAAGATGAATGGGCGTGTTTGTTTTTTGTTACCCGTGCCGGGAAGTCTCCAGAATCCTGATGCATCGACCAATATCATTTTTTGAATGCGCGCAGGTTGTTGCAGCGCCATTTGCCAAGCTACCTGTCCACCCATGGAGTTGCCGGCCACGTAAAATGTATCGATCTGCAGTTGGTTGGCCAGTGCAAACACCAGTTGACCGTAGTCGTTTGTGGTGTAACGGTGGGCTGCGCTCGGCCCCGTGAGGCCATGCCCGGGGAAGTCAATCGAGATCGTGCGAAAGTGCCGGCTCAAAGCAGCCTGCCACCCCGCCCACGTGTGCAGTGACGCAAAACTGCCATGTAACAGAAAAAGGGGAGTTCCCCTGCCCATCTCGCGCACGTGCACTTTTTCCTCTCCCACCGTAACGTACCTGCTTTGTGGGGTAAAATATTTCGGCTCTAATTCACTGACGGGTACATCGGCCTGATACCACACAGCACCTGCTATCAGCACAAGCGTGAGCAAGCCGCCAACAAAAAAACCAATAAACTTAAATAGCCGCTTGATCATTACCAATCGGGCTTACCTTTTTCTTTTGGTTTGGATGCCTTCCGTTTGTTCTGCTGAAGATACTGCTTCTCCTGATTTTTCATCGCCTCCAAAATCATTTTGGCCTTTTCTTCAGACATCTCCATGTTTTTCAGTTTTTCTTTTACCGATGGCGGAATGTCTTTTTTCTCTTTGTCTTGTTGCTCTTTTTGCTCTTTCTCGTCCTGTTCCTTCTTTTGTTGTTCTTTCTCTTTCTGCTCCTTGTCTTTCTGCTCCTGCTTGTCTTGGTCTTTTTTCTCTTGGTCTTTTTTCTCCTGGTTCTTTTTTTCCTGATCTTTTTTCTGCTGGTCTTTTCTCTCCTGCTCTTTTTTGTCCTGCTCTTTCTTTTCTTGTTCTTTTTTCTCTTGTTCTTTCTTTTGCTGGTCTTTGTCGGGGTCGTTTTTTTGATCTTCCTTTTTGTCTTGTTTCTCGTCTTGCTTTTGGCGCTGTTGTTTCTTCTTTTCCTCGAGTTTCTTTTTCACTACTTCGTAGTTGTAGCGCGCTTCTTGATTGCCCGGTGCGGCTTTCAACGCTTGCCTGAAATAGTTCAGCGCTTCTTCCAAATTGCCTTTGGTGTCGGCCATTACGCCCAACTGTTGGTTGGCAACCGATCGAATGCGGGGGTTGGGGCTTTGCGAAATTTGCGAGTACGTATTGAGCGCGTTGGTGGTATCGTTCAGTTGATAATAGGCTGCGGCCAGATTCGCCCGCACTTCGTCCTCCGTAACACCCAACGAGTCAACCAGGTAGCGGTATTTCTTGGCGGCCGTATCAAAGTCACCTGACAAAAAAGCTTTCTTGGCTTCAGATTTTGCGGTATTGATCTTGCTGATCTTATCCAGATCAGTGAATATCAAAGCGATTATCAAAAAAATTCCAGCCCTCATATCGACACTGTTTTAATACTTATCAGCAAATCAGCTGCCAACAACACAATGGCCGCCAGCAAAAAGTAAAAGTAACGGTTCGCGGACACGTTGACAGTGCGCGCATCGCGGAGTTCGCCTTCAATCTTGCTGATCGTACTGATCAAGCGCTTCACATCGTTGCGGCTGTCGTTGATTTCAAAGTATTGACCATTGGTTTTACTGGCCAGTGCCTTCAACGATACCGGGTTGAGCTTCGATACCACTACATTGCCGCTGTTGTCTGTTTTGTAGCCGCGGCCGGTTTGGATCTGCGCGCCTTTTTCGGTGCCCACACCCAGCGTGAACAACTTGATATCGTTGTCTTCCACCTCGCGCGCCACCTCGTCCGTTTCTTCTCCAAAGTCCTCGCCATCGCTGATCAGAATGATCACCTTTGACTTTTGCTGGCCTGAGTTGCTGTTTTCGTCAGTGACTTTTTTGAGCGCCATCTTCAGCGGTGGGCCAAAGTCTGTGCCTGACGAAGGCACCAAACTGGTGTTCATGGTTTCGATGAACAGGTTCAGTGCATTTTGATCGTAGGTGAGCGGGCATTGCATAAACGCCTCTGACGAGAAGATGATCACGCCAACGCGATCGGAGTTGAAGGCAGCGACAATCTTTTTCATTTCGTACTTGATTTTCTCCAGCCTGGTGGGTTGAATGTCAAAGGCGTCCATCGATTTAGACAAATCCACACAGATCATAATGTCCTTTCCAATGGATTTAATTTCGCGTTTGGACGAACCAAATGATGGGCCCAGGTAGGCGATGATCAGCAACGCAAACAAGGCACTGCGCAAAGCAATTTTGACTAACACAGTATAAAATGGAGTCTTCAGTACGCGGCTAATGCGCCACAAGCGCACAATGTAAGCTCCGTAAAGAACCACAAAGAGGAGTATGACCACCGCCTCAAACCAACCGAACGCGCGAAAGAAGAGCACTTTATTTTTATTTCAAGAAACCATGCCAAAAATACAACGCCCAACAAAAAGAAAAAAGCCCCACATTGCTGTGAGGCTTTATGTCGGGGTGGCCAGATTCG
>DHLV01000192.1:0-8533 GCA_002405445.1 Flammeovirgaceae bacterium UBA4659
TTCTTTCTTCGCAGCGTTACCCGTTTCAGGAACGCTGCGCTCTAGTGGCTCAATTCACTTCGTTAAGCCAACATCTCTACTCGCCCCGCATCGTTTTGTGCAAGAGAGAATACTAAAGCGCGGGGCGGAAACCGTATTGTGCTCATGGATAGACGATATGTGACGATAAAGGTATTTGCAGGTGAAGAACACCGGCAAAGGCAGCGGTTCACCTATTGGAGTTATAAGTGTAGGTGTCCGTGGAAACGCTGGGGATTGAGCAATTTCAGAGGAGGATTTTAATTACATTCCAGTTAAAGTAAAGGGTAACAATTTTTATTACCCTCTTTGCTTCAATTCTAGAGACTTGATTTATCAAACCTTAACGTACGTCCAGGTAAATGTGCAGCCCGGCAGTGTAGATGTGCCGCCAGTATAAGAGAAGGTTAGCGTGTTGCCAACAACTGAAAACGTGTACGTTGTTGGCGACTGCCCAGTTTGTGTGATTATTAAATTTGTTCCGCTGACTGAGTAAGTGCCAATGCTGCCGGTGTTGAGCCCGAAATCAGCATCCTTAACAAAGTCGGTTTGGCCAAACGTTATTGTTGTACACAGGGTAAAGCTGCCAGGGCACTTAAAGCTTCCATTACTGGCGGTGTTTGTGCAGGCAGTTCTTGTTAAATTCGTGAACTTCCAAGAACCTAGTAAATTCGACATGTTTTCAAAAGGATCTACCGTTTGTTGGCAGCTGATTGCCAGAATTATGGCAGCATACGTAATTATTCTTTTCATAGTTTTCAGATTTTGTTATTTTCTCCCGAACCAATCAAACGACCTTATAACACCAATAGTGAGCATAAATCCCTGGTTGGTTACTCCGGTTTCTAATTCATAATTGATTTCTCCAATACGCGCAGCGTTAGTCATCCAATCAACATAGTAACGAAGCCGGTTGTCTGACACAAAAGTTAAGTTGAAACCCATAGACTTTATCTGAGTCATATTTTTGTAAGTTTCCATCATGTAATTGACTTCGAGGTGTCGTTTTACTCCTTCTGAGGATGTAAACGTAAAGCGTGGCCCAATCACTATTCTGCTAAAATAAGTAGCGCCTTCTCCAGAGTAAAAGCTTTTAGATGATCCCGTTCCGCCAGAAAATGTATCTGAGTATGAAATCCCTCTATCACCAAGCAGGTATTTGAAAGAAGCCTTTACTTTTTTGCTTCCGGCAATTGCTTGAAAGCCGTAATTGTATTGGTAGGAGAAATTAGTGCCTGCTAATGGTAAAAACCCCCCAAACCCCTCGGCAAGTAATCCTACACCCCAGTTTTCGCCATACCATGGCCAAAACTGTAGGCCAAAGTCCAAATTCAAAGTTGGAATTGATCTTGTCTCAGTCGTATAGGTGTAATTGTAAGCAGTGCCGAAATAATTTTCTGATTTGTTGTTCGAATAAATTGGCATGAGCGCAAAAGAGAACCCAAGAGTTAAATTAAACCTACGTGTAGATTGAACAAATACATTGTTGTCCTTATCAACGCCTAGGTTCTTATAAATAATCCCCACTCCGTCTGCCATTAGGTTAAATTGTTCGTTGCGCGCTGACGTTTCTTTTTGGTTACGAAGTTCTTGTGCCTGCAGATTGCCTTTTCGGTAATTTTCGCTACGCTGTGCAGTGGCACGTTCTTCCATTTCTTTGATCTTTTGTAAAGCGGTCGCGTCATTTGGTTTAGAGGCAAGTGCGCGCTCCCAAGATTTTTTTGCTGCTTCATAGTCGCCATTACTTTCTTGCTGCCTAGCCAACCGAGCCTGCTCGCTATAAGAAGTTTCGCTACTTTTTCGGACAGTGTTCAGTTTTTGAAATACCCCTGATGCCTCAACATATTTGAGTTGAATCATATTAATAAGATCGCCTTGAAAACTACTCGGCACATTTATAGTGCTGGATTTTGCGCTTGATCGGCCGTTTCCGATTCTGCCGCCAACGCGCAAGATTGATTCGCCTTGATTACTACCTTTTATGACGGGATTTATCCAACGCACCGAAAATGGGGTAGAAATATTAATATCCGACCCGCAGTCATTATCAACGACTAAAGTCAACTCGTATTCATTTACTTCGTTTCCATCAACGAAGCGAGACCCACTCGGCTTGAATTGGTAAGAGACTGAAACACCTTCTTTGTCAGCCAACAACGTTTTTTGTTGGGCCGATGCATAAGATACGAACGTTAAGAGCGATAAAAATATTATGGATTTCTTCAGTATGTATTGATTCATATTATTTGGGTTTTTTTTAATCACTTCAATTGATATCGAAGGCAAACGCCTGATTGAATAGTAAATGAGCCAGATGCGGATTTTCCTGTGCATGTGGCGGTGAAAGTATAATTGCCAGGGGGCAAGGAAAACGTAGGCATATTTGGTGTGTTGCAACTGGGGGGGCCAGAAGAAATAAATGCACTAATAACACCTGTAAGGCTGCCGACCTTTACTGTAATGTTTCCACAACCCAAGTCAGACTGTGTCCAGAAAATCACCTGCCCGTTGCTTGAACCCCCGTCAGTCAATTCAAAAGTTGAACAAGAGTTAGCATTTACTGTTACCGAAAGATTGCTCCATTTCGTTCCATCTTCACCAATAGCAGATACAGAATAAGAGCCTGGTGATTTAGATATGGTAACAAAACCAGTCTCTCCACATTTAGGAGCTTGATTGATATACTGCGTAATTCGTCCCTCATACTTGTTGTCAATATTCACATCGATGTATGATCCTCCTAAAGTTTTCGATGCAGTCCAAAAGATGGCTTGCCCTGTTTGTATGGCTGGTGAGGGGTCGTCTTTCTTTTGACATGATAAGGTGGTGAAAAGCATCACCCAAAGCGCGAGAATTGGAGAACGCATCTTTAGAATCATATATAAATTATTTTCTTGCCTTCGTTATTTTTTAACCTACCCATTAGCACTTTGGCGTCCGCATTGTACTCTTTCGATTTTTGCAATCACTTCTTGTTTGATGATTCAAAGCACGTATTGATGAAGATGGTTTTCAATACCAACTTTTTAGTAATTTTTTCACTGACTTACAGTCAGACATACTAAGTTCTTAGTATATTGGTGAATGCATTCGCTCGTAATTTGTGAAGACCATCACGTGGTGGTCGATGGAATTCGTCTCATGTTGGCTGACCAACAGGAATTCGCGCTTGTGGGACACGCCCCCAACTTGTCTGAGTTAAAGAGGCTGATTGGCAAACATAAGCCGAGTTTGGTAATACTAGACTTGAACCTAAATGGTGAAAATGGCTTCACTATCTTAGAAAATCTACGGTCTAACCACCCAGATTTGAAGGTAATTATTGTTACCATGTACGAAGAATCATTTCTGATTGAAAAAGCCCAAAAATTGGGTGCAAACGGCTATTTATTAAAGAACATGGATGGCGCTGAATTTCTGAGAGCGCTGCAAGAAGTGCAGCACGGAAGCAGCTTCTACCTACAGATATCGTTAGAAAAAAGACAGCACGAAAACGGCCAATATCGAGACAGCTTCATAGAAAGGATGCACCTCACGCCAAGAGAAGTAGAAATAATCAAATTGATTGTGCAAGGTAAGCAGGCCAAGCAAATTGCCAATGAATTGTTTTTGAGCATGCACACCGTTGACACACACCGCAGAAATGTTTTAACTAAGCTTAACCTAAAAAACATCGCTGACCTTACCCGGTTTGCGATTGAGAATAAGCTCGCCTGACAGATATACCGAAAAGTAAGTATTGCTGCTTTTGGGGATAAATGCTTGTTTCGAAGCAATTTTATGATTAAGAATCTGCTCTTCGTTGTCCTTACGCTGGCTCGTTACTTGCCGGCTTGTGGACAGTCGGATACTGTGTTCGTTAATGAAATAAACGACCAAATTTCACTCAACCCTTATTTTAAATATTTCAGTTCAGATAGCGATATGCCTGTCAAATCGGCCTGGCTGCGCCTGAAAACCAAAACGAACACACAGCAAGCGCCACCCATCAACATGGGCGTGGTCAACGGTTTCTTTTGGTTCTCCCTTTCTGTTCGGAACACAACGCAAAAAGATCAATCGTTAATATTGAGGCTTGATCAGCCACATATTTATCGGGTTAATTTTTATTCTGTTAAAAATGATACACCCGTTTTTAAATACCAGGCGGGTTTAGATTTTCCATTTCACGATAGGCCAATTCCGGTGCGTTACATGGCATTCCCCATCGACATACCCGCATTAGAGTCTTCCACCACTATCGTTAAAATACATCATATTAATAGTCTTTCATTCCCTGCATATTTGGTTACACCAGCAAAACTCATGAATAGCAACTACAAACAAAATCTTGGCTGGGGGCTGTGGGTTGGCTTCATACTATTTTGTGCTTTATTGGCTTTCATTGGCGGGATGATTCTGAGAAGAAGTGTGTTTGTTTGGTACTCACTTTACATGCTGGGCGCTGCCTTTTATGGGATTGTTGAGTTGGGATATGGATTTCAGTTTTTGTATCCCACTTACCCCAAGTATTCGGCAACCATTATTGTCGATGCGGGATTGTTGACTTTCATCTTATTTATCAAGTTCACACAGGCACTTTTAGAGACTCGAAAAAATTTTCCGTTTGCAAATAGGGTACTAAGTATCATCGCGATTGTTTTTACTTCATTAGTTGTTTTAGGATTTCTCATTTTAGATGTGATGCTAAAAATCACGCCCATACTTTTGCCAATCGTTAATTGCAGTATTCTGGTGACCCTTGCCATATTAACGTACGTAGGGGTTAAGTCATTGGCTTACAATAAGATTGTGGCGATCTTTTATTTGATTTCATACGGGATCTTAATTGGATGCTCAACGATTCTTGTTTTGAATGTGGCTTTCGGAATTTTCAATTACTTTGGCACAAACCCAATTTTGTTCGGCTACCTTTCAGAAGCCATTTTGTTGTCAGTAGCGATTGCTTTCTTTTTTGATCGAATAAACTCAGAGCGCTTGAGACTTGCTATTGCCGTTACAACACAACAAAAAGAAATGTATCAACAATACCTTTTAGGTATTGATAAAGAAAGAAGCAGAATAGCTGGAGAGCTGCATGATGACATAGGTAGTAGGCTCAGCTATTTGAAGAGGCTGCTAGATACGAGCAGGGAAGACAGTACCAAGGCCTCGAATGAAGTAGAATTTTTAATTGAAGATGTCCGAAATTTATCACATGAATTGGCACCACCAATGGCAAACAATTCAGAGTTGTTGCCCTTGCTTGAGAAATTGATTACCGACAATCGCAGGAGTGCCGGCATAGACATTAAACTGCAGGTTCACCAATTCAAAGAAGTTCTTAATCAAGTACAGATACTTCAATCCTATCGAATCGTACAAGAAGCAATCAATAACGCTTTAAAACATTCGCGACCGGACAGAATTGACGTCCAACTTTTTGGGAGACCGGATGAGTTTTCAATCACAGTAGAAGATAACGGTAGCGGCTTTGACTCTTCCACAAGCACAAATGGAATTGGAATAAGCCAAATGAAAATACGGGCAGAGTCTATCAATGGTAAACTCGATATAAACAGCATGCCAGGCAAAGGTTGTCAGGTAACTTTAGCCGTTCCGATTGTCCAGGCACTGGCACAAGATCTCGGCATTTAGCAGAACACACCCGCAGTGTATTTGCCTCTTCTTTCTTCGCAGCGTTACCCGTTTCAGGAACGCTGCGCTCTAGTGGCTCAATTCACTTCGTTAAGCCAACATCTCTACTCGCCCCGCATCGTTTTGTGCAAGAGAGAATACTAAAGCGCGGGGCGGAAACCGTATTGTGCTCATGGATAGACGATATCTGACGATAAAGGTATTTGCAGGCGAACAACACCGATAAAGGGGCATGTGCGGTGGGTAGCGAGTAGGCCCGTATGTGGGGCATGGCTTTGCTGGCGACTATACGCGGGGGCTGCCCGATTACCGTTTGCTATCCCCTGACATTTCCTGTCTAACTGATGTGGTGTGCGCTATTCTTTTTTCGCTACCTTTCCTCTGCCCTAACTCCCAACCAGATATGAGAACGAACGTACTCCTTTTGCTCCTGGCGTTATCATTTTCTTTGCATGCCCAAACCAAAGCGCTGGTGGGCGGAACGCTGATTGACGGCTACGGGGGCAAACCTCTGGCCAACTCCGTCATCATCATCGAAGAGGAGCGCATCAAAGCCATCGGCACGGTGGGCAACATCGAAATACCTAAAGGCGCGGAGGTCATCTCCACGGAAGGCATGAGCGTGATGCCCGGCCTGTGGGACATGCACGTGCACCTGATGATTAACGGCCACAGCGACTACGCACATTGGGACAAGAAGTACATGAAAATCCAGAAGGACGTCATCATGCCCTCAAGCGCACATCAGCTGCTGCTGGCAGGCGTTACCAGTGCGCGCGATCTGGGCGGCCCGCTGGAGGCAAGCCTCTCTGTGCGCGACCGCATCAACAAAGGCGAGATACCCGGCCCTACCATGTACATGAGCGGCCCTTTTATCCAGCATGAACCGTACCCCGGCACGCAGGAATTTCGCTGGGGCGTGAAGGGCCCGGAAGATGCACGCGCCAAGGTGAAGCAATTGGCCAAAGCCGGAGTGAACTGCATTAAACTCATCGACCAGGATGACATGACGGAAGCCGAATACATGGCCGTGGTGGACGAAGCACACAAAAACAAATTGAAAGTGGTGGCCCACTCGCACCGGCCCGATGAAATCCGCAGGGGCATGAAAGCAGGTGCCGATAACTTTGAACACACCGGCCTGGCGGCCGCCCCCGAATACCCGGACGACATCATGGCCATGATAAAAGAGCGCACCGCCAAGATGAGCCTCGGGCCGTTGTTCTGGACACCTACCGTGGAGGGGTTGTACAACTACGAGTACGTGCGCGACAACCCCGAAGCACTCGACAACACCAGTTGGCACCTGGGCCTGCCCGATTCCATCATCCAAGACATCAAGCAATCGCTCAAGTACCCCGGTCGGCTCAGCTACTTCGGGCTCAACCCTATCCGCAAGCCTACGCTCGAGAAGAAAATTAAACAACTGAAAGACGCAGGCGTGGTGCTACTCATCGGCACCGACAGCGGCATCCCGATGAAATTTCACAGCCAGAGCACGTGGAACGAACTCGATGTGTGGGTGAACAAGTTCGGCCTCGACCCGATGTACACCATTCGCGCAGCTACGTACTGGCCGGCCGTGATGATGGGTGTGGAAAAAGATTTTGGCACCGTGGCCGAGGGCAAGTATGCCGACATCATAGCCGTGAAAGGCGATGTGCTCCGCCACATGGCGTTGCTGCAAGATGTAAAGCTGGTAGTGAAGAAGGGGAAGAGATATAAATAATCTATGCAAACCTGTGACGATCATTTGGTAATTGGAATTACAGAGGAAAAGTTGGACATGGAAACAATACAACCCCTTACCAATGTATGCCTTTCATTCAATTGTCCGATGAAGTGGAACAGGATGAAATCAATCTCAAAATCGAAACGACACTGTCAACAATGCCAGTGCGTGGTGACAGACTTTAGAAATGTGTCGCAGGAGGAATTCGATGTTGCTTTAAAAAAATCTCGCGGACACCTGTGTGGGAGATCTACTAAATTTCAACTAAGTGCTTCTTTTCTGATCAAGATAGCAACAACTGCAACGTTAGTTGCTTGTAATACCGAGTATCTGATGGAGCCCAAGAGCACAAAAGAATCATCATCAGTTTTTCTTGACGAATTTGCACCGGATTCAAAGTTAATTTCAGATACTAAAGCCTTTGAGTTAACCGGTATAGTTTTCATTCCCGATTCTGTTGATGCCGAAATAAATGAACAACACGATGAATGATATTTGAGATAATCGCGAGAATACTACAAAGTTCACCACATACTCAGAAAATGAGTCTTCTCATTTCGATTGGTAAGTCTTCGAGCGTTGGCGATAGCAGGTCTTTTTGATAGAAACCAGCGCGAGTTCTGCTTGCAAAAGCGTAATCCTGTTTTGTTGGTCATTAAAATTCTTTTTTTGTAAGTTACCAACTTATATTTCCATGATTGTAATATTGAGGTTGGTAATTCTTCTCCTTTATGCGCACATGTCATTTGCCCAAATACTGGTAGAGGGCGTAGTACGTGACAAAGAAACAGGACAGCCCGTCCCTTTTGCCTCTGTGGGCGTGCCCGGCACCACCAAAGGTACAAGCACCAATGCCGAAGGTCAATTCAGCCTGTCTTTAAATCATGCAACCAAAATAAAAGTCTCTTGTGTGGGTTATGAGTCTGTTGAAGTGAACTCAGACCAAAAAACTTTGTCCATATTATTAAAGCCAATTTCCACCGAGCTGGAAGAAGTAATAATACTAGAGAAAAAAATCAATGCCACACGCGTGGCGAGGCAGGCTCTTAATAGCGTGGCGCGCAACTGCAACCGAAACACCTTTGTACAAACTTTTTTTTACCGACATTATTGTAAAGATGATTCGGTCTACGGCCGACTGATAGA
>DHLV01000192.1:8883-10989 GCA_002405445.1 Flammeovirgaceae bacterium UBA4659
GGTACATTTTTTCGTTTGCGGGTGCTACTTCGTATGACGGGCACCCCGTGTACAAAATCAACTACGAAAGACAAAAAGATTCCGTACAAACCAAAGCGGGTTATCGCCTTGATCCGCAAATCTCCGGCACACTTTACGTAGAGTTTGGTACGCATGCCATCGTGAGGGCAACGGAAACGAAAACCCATGAAGGAAACATCGCCAAGGCTACCGCGCACTACAACGTGTTTCAAGGCAAATACTATCCCTATCACCTCTCACGCGAAAGTAGAAACGTGACGAGAGATGGCGTACACATCACCCGTATCGACTTAATCTCTACTGAAATTCACCCGGGCCGACCCATTGCTTTTTCACCTTCTGTGGCTACGAAAGAAGCCTTGTTAAAAATTCCGTATGACTCAATTTTTTGGCAGAACGCCACGATGTTGAAGACTACACCCCTGGAGGACGAGATTATCCAAGATTTAGGTGGAGGCAATTCGCTACAGCAGCAGTTTCAGCTTTACCAGCAGTATGAGCGCAACTTGACCAACGTGGGTGAAAACGGAGCCGAAAAGTTTCGTTGGTTCCGGAATTATAGCAAGCACCGGCAAATTTTGTACGTGGTGTTTTGGTCTGGCCGCGCGCTGCCCTACCTCTACGAATTGGAATATGCGAAGCGGCTCCAAAAAAAATTTCGTGGAAAGGTGCAATTTGTGCTGCTTTCGCTGGATGAGGATGCGGCTCAATGGACGCAAGAAGTGAATCGATACAACCTATTTGCCGAGGGCATTGTCCACTTTCGTGTGGGCCGCGATTTAGATTTGATGAAGGAATTTAAAGTAAGGGACGTACCCGGTTTTCGGTTGATAGAAAGAAATGGTGATAAGGTTGATTTTGCAGCCAAGCATCCCGGCAATCCACAATTAGAAGAGGATTTAGCGGTGCTTATTCGCGAGCCACATCAATAGTTGGCGCCTCAACCCCACAAAGGCATCAAAAACTTTTGTAACACATTCTTGATTGTTGGTCTAAAGGCAAAAAACAAGTATGAACCTTTTAACCAAAATCGTTATGACGGCCATTGCCTTTCAAGCCCTTGCTTGTGCCACAGATGTCACCGGCAATCAAACCCAAGCGGTACAAACCACTGCCGACAGCACAACGTTCCAAACCCTTGTCATCACCAAAGTAAAAAAACCTGGTATGCGTGGCGCTCGTTGGTGGTGGGCAAAATGAAAAAATCATTGCCCGAATACCAAGCCATTGACGGACTCAATGAGAAGTTTTATAGTTTCACCGAAAACCACAAGCTTTTTGGCGGCATCTATCTTTGGAACAACAAAGCGGCAGCTCAAGCATGGTTCACTGAAAAGTGGTTTGAGCGGACCGAGAAATCGTATGGCCAACGAGGTCAAGTAGACTATTATGAAATTGAAAAAATAGAAACGCTGAAAACGACTAGTCAATCAGACGTTACCTTTTGGGCAGCACTTTGTGACGGTCGGCTCTCAGATGTACAAAAAGCCGAAGGCCTTATAAAAGTCATCTTCATTAAAGATGAAAAAGAAAAGTCAGGCCTACTGACCATTTGGGAAACCAGGGAAAGAGCCGTAACTTATTTTTCGAATCAAAGAAGACAAGTCGAGTATTTCGATACACCCCTTCACATCGCCAAACAATGACCCCATCACTAAAACCAGGCGAGCCCACCGACCAGGTGTTGATTGCGGCTTCCATCAAAGGCGATAAGAAATCGTTGGAGTTATTGATCAAACGCTACCAGGATTACATTTACAATATCTCACTTCGGCTGTTCATCCATCCCGATGATGCACTGGATGCTACGCAGGAAGTGCTTATAAAAGTGGTGACGAGCCTGAAAACCTTCAAGGGCAACGCTCAGTTCAGCACATGGCTTTATCGCATTGCCTTCAATCACTTTTTGAATTCCCCCAGAAGGAAGACGGAGAGACTCATCGAAGAAAATCCAAAAGCCTTTGGCAGTTTTAGCGAAGAAGTGGATGAAACTATATCAGAAGCAGAGGTAGAGGAAGTGCGCATTCTGTGCTCCACGGCCATGCTCATGTGCCTCAACCGCGAGCAGCGGTTGATTTACATTAT
>DHLV01000192.1:11210-14454 GCA_002405445.1 Flammeovirgaceae bacterium UBA4659
AAGCTGCACCGCGCTAAAACAGATCTGTTACAATACATTTCTGGCAAGTGTGGTTTGGTGAATCCCAAAAACCCGTGCCGCTGCAATAAAAAGGCGCGCGTGATGATTGACCGCGGCCTAGTGGATAAAAATAATATGCGGTTCAACGCCAGTTTTCAACAGCGCGTTGCGGAAATAGTAAAGCTCACCAAAGACGAAACGTGTGATGATATCGAGTTTCGAATGAAAGAACTGTTCTTCAGCAATCCGTTTCAAATCAAAGCAGAATTAGATGAGATGTTGACGGGCATTGTTGCATAATGGGAGACAAATCATCTTTCTAACATTTTGCATCGGTGTACTTCTTTTGTCTCGCATCGTCTCCCGCCTCGGGGACGATGCCCCATACATTATTTGGGTTCAAGTCCTAACACCTTTGCGCGGAATAGTCGTTTTCTTCCACCCATAAACCACAAACCCAATCCCAACAACAATAAATGGAATGCTTAGCAACTGCCCCATATCAAACAGCATTGTTTCTTCAAAAGCCACTTGCCGTTCTTTCAAAAATTCAATGAAAAACCGGGCGATGAAAATCAATGATAAGGATAGGCCAAAAAACAAACCGTTATGTAACCGCGGTCGATTTGTTTTGTACAAGTAGAAAGTCAGCGCGAAAATGAAAAGATAAGCAGTCGCTTCATACAACTGAGCAGGATGCCGCGGTAAGTTATCCTCACGCACAAAAATAAATGCCCACGGCACGTTGGTGGGAAACCCGATGATTTCAGAATTCATCAAATTACCCAAACGGATAAAGCAACCACCTAAAGGCGCGACTATGCCAATCAAATCAACCGTATTGAGGATTGACTCGTGTGTTTTTCTGGAATAGAGAATTAATGCAATGATTAATCCAGCCGCACCCCCATGGCTCGCCAACCCCAGATATCCGGTAAATTCATAGCTCCCGGTTTCTGTTTGTTGAATGGGAAATAACATTTCCAACGGGTGACTGAAATAATAGGATGGGTCGTAAAACAAACAGTGGCCTAACCGAGCGCCTACGAAGATGCCGACAACACCATAGATTGTCAGCGTATCCAATTTTTCTAACGGTATCTTTTCATTCTTGAAAATCCATTTCAGAATAGAATGGCACAACAACAGCCCGCCTCCGAAAAAAACGCCATAGTACCTCAACGAGAAACCCAAGATATTGACAATCTCTGGATTGATGTCCCACCGAATGAAATTCAATTCCATGATGCAATCGGAGTAGTGTTAAGCAAAACAAATTGAGTTGTCAGTTTGAGCCTGGCGAAAACTTTGGTTTAAAGATGGACTTCGCATGCTCAAGGTGACAAAAATCATCCCGCTTGACAACAGATAGTTATCACTGCGAACAGGATAGCACTAACAAAGTATTGATGGATTTTGCTTACCCTCGCACCTTCGGAACGTTCAATAAGCAACAATATTTCTGCCGCATCAACCGATGTCATCGAGTTAACTAATCGAAACTGTCGCCAAGCTGGTTTAAGGTTGTTTAAGTTCATGGGGCAAGCTTTTAAATTTTGCTTTTAATTCTTCTTTCATTCGGTTCAATCTTGTGCTGACGTTGGTAGCGGTGAGGTTCAAAATTTGAGAGATTTCTTTGTTCTTGTATCCTTCCAGATAAAGGATCACAATCGCTTTATCCAATTCTTTTAAAGACTGAATGGCAATGTGCAGAAGTTCAATCTCGCTATCTGTCCCGACTATCGAAATAGATTTTTCTGAATCACCAATTGACTCAGTCGCTATTTTCCTTTTCTCCTTTCGGATTTTTGTGATTAGCGTGTTGAGGCTTACCCGATAAATCCAAGTCCCGATTTCAGACTCGCCCCGAAAACTCTCAAATGATTTCCACAGCTGTAGCACTACATCTTGGAAAGCATCTTTTTGGTCTTCTGCGCTGGGGTAATATGATCTACATAGGCTCTTGATTGTGCCATGATTCGCTTCAATAATCCGAATAAAATTTCGCTTCTGTTGTTCCAATTTAGCGGCAGCGTTTAATTCATTAGTCGCTCAATTTAAAGAATTGTCACAGGCTAGTTTATATTTCATGTTAATAGTATCGTCCCCGAGACGGGAGACGATACTTGACAACGGGTTTCCAATTTTGACAGCGTCTTTAATCCATTAGTCGCTCAATTTAAAGAATTGTCACAGTCATTCGATTTTTTGTGTCTAGCATCGTCTCCCGCCTTGGGAACGATGCACTTCAAAAATCCCTACATTTAGCGTATTTCCATCAAACGAACACAATCCGAGAAAGACCTGACTAGTGTCCCGCATCGTCTCTCGCAGAGGACGATGCGTTTTGAAAACTTATCTTTTGAATGGCCTCATTGTTTTTAGAGCAAATAAAGAAGTACTAGACCAATTCAATAGAAAAGATGCGGATGTAACCAGTCTTATAGTCTCCGAAGCGGGAGACTATACTCGACTGGGAAAAGTGTTCTCGTAGCTAATTAGCTGAATTATACTCCTTGTGCCTCGCATCGTCTCCCGTCTCGGGGACGATGCACTTCAAAAATCCCTACCTTTGGTGTATGTCCGTCAAACGAACACAATCCGAAAAAGACCAGACCTATTTCTGCTCTTTCACATGCCTTGATTGGATTCCACTTTTTGAAATCACAAATCTTTATGAGGAAATCTATAAATGGTTTAACATACTAGTAAAGGACAACCACCAGATTCTTGGGTTCGTTATCATGCCAAACCACCTTCATTTGTTAATCCACATCAGTCAAACAGCAAAATCGATCAATGTATTGTTAGCCAACGGCAAGCGATTTCTTGCCTATGAGATTGTGAAACGGTTGGAAGGACAGGGCAATCACCCATTGTTAAAAAAATTGAGTGAGGCTGTTACACAAGAAGAACAGAAGAGAAAAAAGAAACATCGGCTTTTCCAACCATCATCTGATATCAAACCTTGTTACACGGAAAAGTTCGTGATTCAAAAATTAGACTACATACATTCCAATCCAGTGAAAGGTAAATGGAATCTGGCTGATGATTTTACGAAGTATCCTCACTCCAGCGCAATGTTTTATGAACTAAATGTACAGCATCCGAACATAACCATAACTCATTACAAGGACGCAGGTACACAAAGTCGTATCGTCCCCGGGGCGGGAGACGATACTTGACCACGGGTTATTCATTAATGCCTCGCATCGTCTCTTAGAGGACGATGCTTTTTCAAAAC
>DHLV01000192.1:14589-14948 GCA_002405445.1 Flammeovirgaceae bacterium UBA4659
TTCAAAACCCAACTTCGGGTGGTTCCTTTATCCTGAAAGCAAAAAGAGAAACACCAGACCAGTCCATTAGAAGGGTGCTCGTGTATAAACTCGTATCGTCCCCGGGGCGGGAGACGATATTTGACGAACAGTTTTGAGTGTCTCGCATCGTCTCTCGTAGAGGACGATGCTTTTTGAAAACCTAACTCTGGGATAGTCGCTTTATCCTAAAAGCAACCAGAGAAACAACAGACTAGTTCATTAGAAAGGTGCTGCTGCACAAAGTCGTATCGCCCCGAGGCGGGAGACGATACTTGACGAACATTTTGTTCATGAGTGTCTCGCATCGTCTCTCGTAGAGGACGATGCTTTTTCAAAAC
>DHLV01000192.1:15104-22496 GCA_002405445.1 Flammeovirgaceae bacterium UBA4659
TTCAAAACCCAACTTCGGGTGGTTGCTTTATCCTGACAGCAAACAGAGAAACACCAGACCAGTCCATTAAAAGGGTGCTCGTGTATAAAGTCGTATCGTCCGCAGGGCGGGAGACGATACTTGACGAACAGTTTTGAGTGTCTCGCATCGTCTCTCGTAGAGGACGATGCTTTTTCAAAACCTAACTTCGGGTGGTTGCTTTATCCTGAAAGCAACCAGAGAAACACCAGACTGGTTCATTAGAAAGGTGCTCCTGCACAAAGTCGTATCGTCCCCGGGGCGGGAGACGATACTTGACAATGCGTTATTCATTAGTGCTTCGCATCCTCTCTCGTGAGGACGATGCTTTTTTAATACCTAACTTTGGGATAGTCCCTTTATCCTGAAAGCAGACAGAGAAACACAGACCAGTTCACTAGAAACATGCTCGTGTAAAAAGTCGTATCGTCCCAGAAGCCGGAGACGATACTTGACAACCAAGAATTTTTCGGCCGAGTTTTTCATTCAATGCAATCACAAAAAATTTAAAAATTTTCAAAAGAAACGATGCCATAATACACTGCAACGGAAAGGTTAAAGACATCAACAAAGAAATGCGATAAAATTGGGTAAAGCAGATTTTTTTCCTTGCTCATAAACCACATCCAAGCGATACCCATAATGAAAGTTGAAATCAGCGTTGGGATTAGAATCATTGGGGATTTAAACCAGTAATGCCACCAAAAGAAATGCGAGAAACTGAAGAGAGAGGCAGAGTATAGTATGCGGAAGAAGTCACTTCCGGGCATAAAAGTGAAAATACCTCTCCAGAACCCTTCTTCGAAAATAGGATTGACGCACGAAAAAATGATAATGTAAATCACAAATTCGAAGTGCACATTCTTTATTTGAGTAACAAACGCAGTTATTGGCAGAAGTGCTGGAATTATTATTGTCAGAAACAACACCCGAAATTTTGGTATTGGCCTTAAAGATTTTGGAATGATTTTTTCAATCGGAAGAAAAAAATATCTTTTCGAAATGATTAATGCCAATACTACGGCCAAATAATATCCAATGAAACTCGGAATCCAAGATAGGTGAGAGGGAAGATAGTTGATACTCAAAAGAACAGCCCCCTTTGTTAGAAGCAGTACAAGAAAAGGTAAAGCTATCAATAACCGCTTCCTCTTAGCTGCTAACTTTTCTCGTATCGGTTGGTCAATATTTTCAGCTGTCATAAGGTGATTTGTCCGAACAAGCAATTTTATGCAAGTATCTTAAACCTCCGCCTCCGCTTCTATCTCCACCACATACTCATCGCCAATCAAATCGGCTCGCACCATGGTGTTGGCAGGTTGAATGTCTTTGAAACGCGATCCGTGTGCGCGGGCGACTGCTTCCCAATTGCGTACATCGCGAATATAAATGCGGGTGCGCACCACATCTGCTAATGAAGCGCCCAATGATTGCAGCGCTCCCTCAATCTTGTCAATGATGAAATGTGTTTGTGCTGCTGGGTCATCGCCACCAATGGCACGACTTCCGTGTGTGGCCGTAGTCCCCGAAATCAATATGCGATTTCCTTTTTTGATGGCGCGACTAAAACCAGCAAGGTCTTCCCACACCGTGCCGCTCATGGCATGCTCGCGGTGCTGCGCATCCGTTTTGATAGGATAAGGCTTCGGGAAATTTTTCACATGGTGGCTCAAGTCGCCAGAAGCAGTTAAGAAAGGCGGCTTGCGGTATTCGTCCCCACAATCGCCCGGTATTTTTTGCAAGCCCGAAATCGCTTCGCTCACTTCTTCTTTTTCTGCATCCGACAGAAATACATTTATGATTTCTTTTGTTTGCGGCAGCGCATCTGTCTTCTCCAACCGCGTGCCCACAATCACGGCTCCGCAAGCTGCTTGTTGCAAAATTGAGTGCGATGCTAACGTGGCAATGGAGGTTCGTTTTTTCAGGGCCAGTTGTTGCAAGAAACTCAGCACCGATTGAAACTCGGCCCATCCGCCAGCGGTATCGATAAAGCGTTTGTATTTCATTTGTGACCAAGTGAGTGATTCGTTCATCACGGGCTCGGGTTTGCCCAGCCATCGCTCAGAAAGAAATCCTCCCGCCAAGGTGCCGAAGGCCAGCAGTTTTACATCAGCATGCAAGCAGAAGTCGGTCATTTCATGAGCCGCACGTTGATCGAGGAGTGAAAAGCAAATCTGATTGCTCACAATCGGTATTCCGCTTTTCACCGCCACACGGAGGTGTGCCGTATCGAAATTGGTAACACCCAATTCGCGGATGAAGCCTTCCTGTTTTAGTTCGTTCAAGAAAAAGAGCCCATCCAGCCAACTCGGGTCTGCATAATTCCAGGCATGGAACTGCATCAAGTCAAGTTGTTCGCTTTGCAATCTTTTCAATGCTCGCTGCACCGCGGCACGAACCGTATCTTTTGAAATCAGCCCGGGTTCAGGCACCCACTTGGTCAGTGCTTGGATCGGATGTTGTGGATACAATCTTTTAAACCAGCCCACAATTTCTTCTGATGAGCCATAGTGGTCGGCCATGTCGAACGTGGTGAGGCCGGCTTCTACGTAAGGCAACAGCGAGCTGGCGGCCTCGCGCGGGTTGAGGGCAGCGTGCCGTTCGCGGTCGGCAATCTGCCACAAACCATTTATTACCTGACAAATTTCTAAACAGCCGAGTTGGGTTGTCATTCGCGGGGAAGTTGTTTAAAGAGTTTTTTCACATCGGTGGTCTTTTTCAAACGCAGGTACTCACGCCAAAAAATAATAGAGCCAAGTGTCATCACTACCAGCCACACATACGTGGAGTGAAAATACCAATGCGGTTGCGGCTGCGCCAAATCGCGTTGCACGTGAATTACCAAAAAAAGCAAAATCAGTGTAATGCCCAGCAGGCCGATGACGCGTTGCAACGGTTTTGAAGACAACACCTTTATCTGCGCACCGAGTGGAGCATTCACGTAGTGTATCGTGAGAACTGTAACACACATCAGCAAAAAGTTGAACAGCATGGCAATCACGAGCACATCTACGCCCATAAAAAAGTCGGCAGCGAGGTAACAGCCCACAATGCCGCCTGTGGCCACCAGTCCGCTTACTAAGATAGCACGATGGGGCGTCTTGTATTTGGTGTGTACCACTGTCAGGCTTTTCGGAAAAATGCCATCGGCCGACCACGCGAAGAGCAATCGTGAAACCGAAAGCAACATGGCGGGCAAATCGTTTGTCAAAGCGATGGCGGCACCGGCCACAATCCAAATGATTAACCAAGCAGGAACCACGTTGGCGAGTAATCCGGGCGCAGTCACATCTTGGTGTTGTGCCTCGGTGGCCACAAATTGCCACGGCACCATGTGGTAGACAGATGAAGTAAACAAAAAGTAAAATAATCCCACCGCCACCACGGCCAGGCCAATGGCACGCGGCAAAAGTTTTTGTGGTTCTTTCGCCTCACCCCCCGCCTGCGCAATCGAATCGAAACCGATGAAGCTGGAAAACAAAATGGCCGAAGCCGCCAAGAACGAACGCCAATCGAAAGAATCGGAAATTATTGGAACAGTTTTGTTTTGCATTTGCAGTGCGTTTGCAAAATCTTGTTGATTGTAAATCACTCCGAGCACAATCACCACACCGCCCAACAAAAACATCAATGCCATCAGCGGCAGCAGTGTTTTTTCGTACGCGCCCACGCCTTTGATGTTTACCCACACAAAACTCCACAGTAGCGCAAGCGCCAGCACCAAACGCACGTTGGGCAGCATAATAAAAGTGGCTGCTTCTTTGACCTCAAGCGCAATCAACACATCGTGCAAAAACGGCACGATGACATACGATACTGCGCCAATGGCCACACACAAACCAAACCATTGCGAGAAGCTCGCCACAAACCCAACGTACGGATGCAACCCACGACTGACATACACATAGCTGCCCCCTGCGCGCGGCATGGCCGAGGCCAGTATTGCATAGGCAAAAGCCGCCATCAACGCGGGCAGTGCTGCAAACAAAAAAGCCGCCCATACATACGAATGAATGCCCGGCACATGCCGCTGCACCATAAACGGGACCAGGTAAATAGATGCCCCCACCATTGAGCAGATGCCCGTGGCCGTGAGGGAGAGAAGACCGAGTTGGCGGTGGAGGGAGGCCATACAAAAGTTGGAAGATAGTAAATTGCTGCAGAATAAAATCTATGACCGTTGACGGAAAAATTCCTTTGCATTTTCGCAGACCTTTGCTAACTCATCCATCAAACCAACTCAATCCATGAGAAAACGATTACTTCTAGCGCTGTTTGTTTCAGTGGCACAACTGCTTTTTGCACAAAGTATTAACAAGGCCATTAAGTCAATGAAATGGCGGCCCATTGGCCCTGCCAACATGGGCGGGCGCGTTACCGATATTGAAGGCATTGCCGGAGACCCCACTACTTTTTATGTGGCCGGTGCCGATGGTGGCATTTTTAAAACCACCAACGGAGGCGTGACCATGCAAACACTTTTCACAGAAGAAAAATCATATTCCATTGGTGACATCACCCTCGCCCCGTCTGACCCATCGGTGGTGTATGTGGGCACGGGCGAAGGCGACCCGCGCAACAGTGTGGGCTATGGTCATGGCGTGTACCGGTCCAACGATGCCGGAAAAACATGGCAGCACCTGGGCCTTGAAAAAACAGACCGCATCAAGCGCATTGTGGTGCATCCGCAAAACCCCGATGTGGCTTGCGTGTGTGCGCTGGGACGCGAGTGGGGCCCGAATGCCGAACGCGGAGTTTTTAGAACAGAAGATGGCGGCAAGTCGTGGAGCAAAGTTTTATACATCGATGAGAACACCGGCTGCTCAGACATTGCGATGGAGTGGAGCAATCCGCGCATTATGTATGCTGGGATGTGGACATTCCGCAGAAAGCCCTGGCGCTTTGACGACAGCGGAGAGAAGACAGCCTTGTTCCGTTCGATGGATGGCGGAAAAACGTGGACAAAAATTTCTCACAAAAATGGATTGCCCGATAAACCCATGGCGCGCATCGGCATTTCGGTGGCGCAAAGCCAGCCTAACACAGTTTATGTCATTACCGAATTTAAAGAAGGTGGCACGTTGTTCCGTTCTGATGACCGCGGTGACAATTGGAAGATGGTGAACAACGACCGCAACCTGAACTTCAGGCCGTTTTACTACAGCGATGTACGCGTAGACCCCAACAGCCCAGAAGTGGTTTACACGCTATCGGGAGGCTTGAGTATATCAACCGATGGCGGAAAAACTTTTAAGAGCATTGCCAATGGCCAGCATGGCGATAACCAAGCATTGTGGATTGACCCCAAAAATTCCAACCGTGTATTGAGTGGAGATGATGGCGGCTTCCGAGTTTCGTATGATGCTTTTGCCACGTATCAAACCATTAACAACATAGAGCTTTCGCAATTCTATCAATTGTTTCTGGACAACCAAGACCCGTATTATGTGTATGGCGGTTTGCAGGACAACGGCACATGGACGGGCCCGAGCAATTCGTTGCACCGCATCGGCATTCTAAAAAGAGATTGGAAGCAGATTGCCTATGGCGATGGTTATTATGCGGTACCGATTCCCGGAAAGGAAAATGAAATTTACGCCAACCTACAAGGCGGAGTCATCCATCACGTAGATATTAAAACAGGCAACACGCGTTTGATTCATCCCTACCCAAACAAGATGGGCTCGGCTGGCGATGCGATGGAGAACCACAAGTACCGCTTCAATTGGGATTCACCCATACATGTTTCGCCCAACGACCCCAACACGGTGTACACGGGGGGCAACGTGATATTCCGTAGTCGTGATAAAGGATATACCTGGGAGGAAATCAGCCCGGACCTTACTACCAACGACAAGTCAAAACAAAAATCTTCGGGTGGTGAAATTTACCAGGATAATACTGCGGCAGAGTTTCACTGCACGATATTAACCATTGCCGAATCACCCGTGCAGAAAGATGTGATTTGGGCGGGCACCGATGATGGCAACGTGCAATTGACACGCGATGGTGGCAAAACGTGGAGCAACCTCAGCAAAAATATTGTGGGCCTTCCCGCTTTCTCGTGGGTTTCAAAAATCCACGCCAGTGAGCACGATGCAGGCACAGCTTTCGTAGCGGTGGACCAGCATCGCATGGACGATTACAAACCCCATGCCTTTATGACCACCGACTTTGGCAAAACCTGGACGAAGATTTCCACTACGTTGCCCGAAGATTGGGTGTATGTGGTAAGGCAAGATCCACACAATGCCAACTTGCTCTATGCGGGCATGGAGCATGGTATTTTTGCCTCGTGGGATAAAGGCAAAACCTGGGCGAAAATCAACAACAACATGCCGCCCGTATCAGTGCGCGACTTGCGCGTGCACAAACGCGACCGCGACTTAGTGGCGGCCACACACGGCCGTGGCATTTGGATCATGGACGATATTCGCGCGTTGCAAGATTTTTCACAGTCGGCAGGCAAAGAAGCTCACGTTTTTGAAACTCGCCCTGCCACATTGTGGAGTTATTACAGTTTGATTGAAGAACAAGGTGATCAAGCATATCGTGCCAAGAATCCCGACTTCGGTGCTTACATCAATTTCTTTTTGCAAAACGACCCGAAAGAAGCGGTGACAGTTGACATTACAGACGCAAGCGGCAACAAAGTTCGGAGTTTGAAAGACACCGTATCGAAAGCAGGCATCAACCGTATTGTGTGGGACTTGCGCTACGCAGAAGCAGAAAAGTTGAACCAGCCTGTGCGTGGCGGTTGGGGTGGATCAGGTTCGCGGCCGCTCGTTGCACCGGGCACTTACACGGCAAAACTGAAAGCAAACGGACAGACACTTGAAACAAAAATTATCGTACGGGCAGATCCGCGCATCGTGATCACAGATGCTGAGTTCAAACAAAAAACAGAAACGACATTAGCGCTGCGCGACCAATTGTCGCAAACACATAAAATGATTAATCGCACAGTAGAGATGGTGAAACAGTTGAATGAATTGAAGCAGCGGATTAAAAATGCCGGCTCAGACGCAGGTGTTGACAATGCGGTGAATGGCCAAATTGACGAGGCCATTAAAAAACTGAAAGAGTTGGATGAAGAAGTGCTGCGCAGGCCGCCACCCAACATGGGCTACCGCCAGCGTCCGCGCTTGCGCGAAGAAATCAACACGCTGATGGGTGATGTGGACGATGCATTTGCAAGACCTACGCAACCTCAGCTTGATCGATTGACCGAACTGAAAGGCGAAGTACAGAGCGCACAGCAGCAATTGGATAAGATTGTTTCAGACCACATTGCTCCCATCAATGATAAAGTGAAAAACTTGCCACAGATCACAGTAGGGAAAGAGGCGAAGAAAGAAATGTAGCGCAGGGCAA
>DHLV01000192.1:22653-32969 GCA_002405445.1 Flammeovirgaceae bacterium UBA4659
AGAGGGGTAAGATTAGTTGTGGGGCTGATGAACTTTGATGGGTGAGGGAAACTTTCCACGAAAACAAACTCTGTATTCGGTAGCCACAACCTTGCTTTTTTCACGTGCGCTTTGCGAGTTTGAATGGCACAAGAGTATTTGTTACTTTTAGTGCATGAGACTAATTACCCTTTTTGTTTTGTTGGCTTCAATGCAAATAGGATGGGCGCAGGTGGTGGGCAAACCATTTCCGGACATGACCGCTGAAACAGTAGAAGACAAAAAAGTAAGCCTGCCAGCGGATGTAAAAGGAAAATACACATTGCTTGGTTTGGCGTATTCTAAGAAATCAGAAGACGAATTGAATTCATGGTTCACGCCCGTGTTCAACAAGTTCATTCAAAAAACCAATGGCATGATGGCGAGTTTTGGCTATGATGTAAACGTGTATTTTGTGCCGATGTTCACAGGCGTAAATGCTGCGGCCACAGGTACCGCGAAAAAGAAAGCAATTAAAAATGTAGATCCGCAGCTGTTGCCCTACATACTTTTTTATAAAGGCGAACTAAAGAAATATAAGGAGGCGCTTGATTTTGAGCGGAGAGACATACCATACTTTTTTGTGCTAGACCCTGATGGCAAGATTGTGCATTGCACCTCGGGCGCCTACACCGAAAAGAAAATGGATGCAGTAGAAGAATCGATTCAAGACTAATCGACTTTTCCCTCACCCAAGGAAGCGTATCAGATGGTCCGTCTTTCTTGTCCCCTCTCCCCGGGGAGAGGGGAAGCAAGCGTTTCTCCTAACAAGAAAGGCTAGTTCGGGGTGAGGGATTCAAATTGTGTTTTGGTAACTTACGTTTAGAATGAAGATCACGAGAGAAAGTATTTCAGAGGCGCATGAGCGCATTCAGCCGTACATTGAGCGCACACCTGTACTCACCAGCGCCAGCTTAAACGAACTAGCGGGCTGTCAACTCTATTTTAAGTGTGAGAATTTCCAGAAGGTAGGTGCTTTCAAAGCACGGGGCGCCACCAACGCGGCACTTAAACTTTCAAAAGAAGAAATAGTCAAAGGATTGGCAACACATTCATCGGGTAACCATGCGCAAGCAATAGCGCGTGCGGGCAAAATGTTAGGGGTGAAGTCATACATCGTAATGCCGCGCACCGCCCCCGAAATAAAAAAACGTGGGGTACGTGGTTATGGTGGCGAAATATTTGAGTGTGAGCCAACACTGCAAGCGCGCGAAGAGACCTTGGCGAAGGTGATTGCCAAAACGGGCGCAGCAGAGATACACCCTTTCAACAATTACGATGTAGTAGAAGGCCAGGCCACCTGCGCCAAAGAATTGTTTGAACAAGCAGGTGGTTTAGACATTGTGGTTGCACCCGTGGGTGGTGGAGGTCTGTTGAGCGGCACGGCATTGGCAGCAAAGTTTTTTTCGCCCACTACCGTGGTGATTGCAGGTGAACCTGCAGGCTCTGATGATGCTTATCGCTCCATGCAATCTGGAAAAATTGAACCGGCACAATCCAATACAATAGCCGATGGCTTGCTCACCACGTTGGGCGACAAGACATTTCCTATCATTTACGAGAATGTGAAAGAAGTGATTACCGTTACCGATGAGGAGATCATTGCTGCCATGCGGTTGATTTGGGAGCGACTGAAAATAATTGTAGAAACATCTTGCGCGGTGCCCTTTGCAGCCGTGTTGAAGGAAAAAGAGAAATTTAAAGGCAAGCGCGTGGGAATAATCCTCACAGGTGGGAATGTGGATTTGGAGAAGGTAGGGAAGTGGTTTGCGTAGTTTTTGAAATGAGGGAACCTAGACGTAGATTCATACATTGATTTGGCCAAAAAGATAAATTCTTTTGAGGCTGTATGTGCAATAACAAAAACTAAATGGACTCATGAATTGGCAATCTCACTTGTCATCAAACCCCAAAATTTTGTTTGGCAAGTTGGCTATTAAAAGGTACAAGCTTCTCAATAGAGCCTGTTTTGGAAAAATTGGAATCGGGTCTCACCCCCGAACAACTTCTGTTGTCATATCCTAATCTAACGTTGGCGGACATTCAAGCGTGTCTGTAATATGCCGCAGAAAACTCAAAGCACGAGAAAACTCTGTCCAGATAGGTAAATGGCAAGATTAATTGCTGACGAAAGTCCGGACTTCAGGCTGTCAAAGTCAGAACAAAAAAGGCATTAATTCCATGATAAGACCGATAGCAATATAATCGCCATCGGTCTTTTGTTATCAAACTTTTTTTCTTGAACAATCTTCAGTGACTGAGATTATTAGCTTTCTTTTTTGGCTTTTTTGTCCCACCATCGCGAGAAGTAGTACATTCCGACAGTCCAGACAATTGTTACAAATATTCCGGCAAAAAAACTCCGGCTCCAACTTTTTGCTAAAAAAAAGCGATTCGCCAAAACTATGAACAGGAAAAAGGGTAGTATATATTTAAAAACCTGTTGATTCATTATCCAAAAATTATATCCTGAAGAATTGATTCAGCAACACCACCGATGAATCCTAAAGCACCGCCAATAACAGCCCCTCCCACGCAACCTGTTGCTGTGCCTAAACCTGGAAAAGCAACGGTTCCGCCAGCACATCCTGCTTTTCCTCCAACTATTGCACCTCCCACTAGGCCTATCACCCCAGCCTGTAGCGCTCCTTTCACGTCAACTCCTTGAGCTCTTCCAACGGGGCTACCTTTGATAAGTGTTTCTTCAATTATTTTAACAGCTGAACCGACTGCTGAACCTAACGCCAATAATTGATATTTATGTTCATTTGACAAAGAAGAAGAAGCAACATCATTATTGAAAGAATTAGTTAAGCCTTTAACAATCGCTAAATCTTCTTGGTCCAATAAGTTATTCAAAAACGGGACTGCGAGTACTTTTTGCTCGTTTGTTAGAAAGCTCAGGTCAAGTTCATTCACAGAACTGATTCTAGCGCTTTTGTTCATTTCCCCTTTTATCTCATTGGGGTTAAAGTCTAACTCCCCAGTGAAATAGTTTGCCCGCAAATAGCTGTAAGTGTCAGAGTAAACGTTGTCTGTTGAGGACTTCAACGCTACTGAGAAAGCACCGCTGAAAGTTGCTTCTAGGTTCTTGGCAATTTCTTTGTAGTCAGTTTCTCTTTTCTGTACAGCGTTATCTTGACACGCTGAGAAGATTGTAATCAATACAATAAAAAATACTCTTTTCATGTTTAAGTTTTTTGTTTTTGTTTACGTCTAATGGATTCGATAAATTTTTCAGTTCTGGCCAGACCGACAAAAGTATATCCAGTTCTACTGATACGAAAACGAAAACTTAAATTACCTGAAAAATCAGGTATAGAAAGCCCATCGGTTTTAATTTATTGTCAAGAGACGGCCGCATTTCTTAGACATTTTTTCTTTCTGGCAGGTAAGTTTTTTGTGTCTGGCAAGGTCTAGGCGAACCAACTTGTTGCTAACCTTCTACCCCCTCATCCTACTCCACCCAAAAATCGGCACGCCAATCAACAATAAAATAAATCCCCAATACACCGCCTCTTGTCCCGAGCCGGCCACGGCCCACACAGAATAAAGAAACGCTATGGTGGCAACAACCAATTTCCAAGACGTCCAGCCTTTTTCTTTGGCCCCAATAATCACAAACGCTACCGTTGAGAACGAGTAAGCTATCAGCACTGTCATCGCGGTAAGCAGAATTGCGAACTGGTACGTATCGCCTAAACCGCGACTGAAATTCATGAATAACAAAGCAGAGATCAGCAGACTTGAAATCACCAAACCGAAAACAGGTGCACCTGCTCTGTTTTCGATTTTGAAAATGGAAGGCAGCAATTTATCAGCTGCCGCTGCTGCGGGCACTTGCCCTTGCATCAGAATCCAGCCGTTCAATGCACCAAAGGTTGATATTACCGCACCCGCTCCAACCAGGTAACGCGCCCAGTCGCCCCACATACTGGCGGCCGCATCGGCAAACGGTGCTTTCGAATCTCGCAATGTTTCAGGCGGCAAAACGCCCATTATCACCACTGTGCCCAATATGTACAAAATTGTTACTGCAATGGTGCCAAACATTGTGGCACGCGGAATGGTTTTTTCGGGTGTCTCTACCTGCCCTGATGGAATGGTCGCACTTTCTAATCCCATGAACGCAAACAGCGTAAGTGTGGCAGTGGCGGTGATTGCTCCAAAATTTGAATGAATGCCCGAATTGAATGGCAGGTAATTTTCTGTTTCTACAAAGAACAGGCCACCGACCGTTACCAGCAGCAGGGGGGCAATTTTTAGCATGGTGGTAACGAGTTGTACTTTGCCCGCCTGCTTTAATCCGCGCGTGTTAATCCACGTCAGTGACCACACGGTTATCAAGCCGGTGAACACGGCCAAAGTGGAATTGGTGCCAAGCGCTGGAATAAAAACAGTCAGATAACTAACAAAAGCAACAGCAATGGCAGCATTGGTGCACCACAGCGAAATCCAATATCCCCATGCCACTAAAAAAGCCGCAAAGTCGCCAAGCCCTCTTCGCGAGTAAGCGTAAGGGCCACCGTTTGCAACCGGCATCAATTGGCTGAGCCAACTGTACACCAGCGCCAAACAAATTGCACCTACGCCAGATACTAACCAACCCAACAAGCTAATGCTTCCGAAAGATGCCAACTGGGCAGGTAACATAAACATGGCCGAGGCAATCATATTGCCCATCACCAGCGAAGTGGTTGTCCACAATCCAATGCGTTGGCTCATGCAAAGGTTGCCATTGCGTACTCTTTTTCTTTGCAGATTAAGTGGGCCAACAGTTGCCGTGTGGTATCGCCCGTTTGGCCATCGCCAATACGCTTTCCATCGATCTCAACCACGGCTTGTATGCGTTTGGTACTGCTGGTGAGAAATACTTCTTTGGCCTGTGCGATATCATGAAGCGTAACGGTGCCTTCTTTTACATCATATCCTTTGCAACTCAATTCGAGCACCCGCTTCCGCGTGATGCCTTTTAATGCGTTGGTGGCCGGGGTGATGATTTCATCGTTTTCCGTAACGATGAAAATATTACTGCGCGGAAACTCGCTGACGATACCATTTTGATGATAGAGCACATCGTGCGCGTGTTGCTCTTTGATTTTCTTCAAGAGCCAAATACCCATTGAGTAGTTGATTGTTTTGGCTTCGGGCAGATCGCGCACAAACTCATGTGTGATGATGTTCACTTTCTTGGGTTCGGTGTTATCATCGATTTGCAAGGGACTTTGAACAATTAAAAAGTTGGGTGTTGTTGGCTCATACGCATCGGGTGAATAGCCGCCAGTGAGGATTATGCGGATACCTGCATTGGGAATGCCGTTTGTTTGCACCAGTTGGCGCAATATCTGTTGCATGTCGTTCGCAGTGTAGGGGCACTCCAGGTGCATAAACTTGGCAGATTGAATCAGTCGCTGAAGATGGTCTTCTGCATACAGCAGCACACCTTCCCGCAAACGGAAGAAATCAAACACGCCATAGCCCCGTTGGATGGCCAGGTCGCTGATATGCAACATGGCCTTTTCTTGTGCGATGAACCGGTGGTTAAGAAAAACGTACACGCGTTGAATGGTTTACAGGCAAATGTAGCATTTAACCCAAAATAGTCATCGGCTATACCTGTTATTGGCCGTTTGCTTGACATCCGATAGTTTTAAATGTCTTATGTAGCAAGTACAAAATTCACAGATCTTTCGACAAGTGGTGGAATCCCGAATGTGTTGGAGGCGTTCAAATATCGCGAGCAGTTGAATGCTAAGAAATGCAGGTAGACAAAAGGCTTACATCTTTTGCCTCGAGTGCCGTGTGCTGCATCAAATAGCGATCCACTGCCCTTGCGGCTTCGCGCCCTTCACTGATGGCCCAAACCACCAAACTCTGACCCCTGCGCGCATCGCCCGCGGCAAAAATGTTTTCTTTCGAAGTTTGATAGCCCATGCTTTTAATGTTTCCGCGTTCGTCCAGTGCGAGGCCTAGTTGTTCGGGCAGTGTCTTTTGAGTGTGCAAAAAGCCCATTGCCAGCAGCGCCATTTCACATGGAATAACTTTTTCCGTTCCAACTACCTCCTCAAATGACATCGGCTTACCGGGCAAATGGTGAATCTGCACTTCGGCAATTTTAATCCCAGCCAGGTTGCCGTTGCCATCAGCTACAAATTCTTTTGTTATGATGCTCCACTGGCGTTCGCATCCTTCTTCATGCGAGGTAGAGGTGCGCAAAATCATGGGCCAATTTGGCCATGGCATATCGGCAGTTCGTTCTCTTGGCGGCTTGGGCATGATTTCAATTTGTGTTACGGATTTTGCACCATGTCGGTTTGATGTACCTACGCAATCAGAGCCGGTATCGCCACCGCCAATCACTACCACATTTTTGCCGGTAGCCCAAATTTCTTCACTTTGATTTTTCTTTCCTGCCACGCGTCTGTTTTGCTGCATCAGGAAATCCATCGCAAAATGCACGCCCTTCAATTCCCTTCCGGGGATGAACAGATCGCGGGGTACGGTTGAGCCGGTACAAAGAAGCACTGCATCAAAATCTTCTCTCAATTGCTTGATCGAACAATTTTCACCAACAGCAGTATGGGTCTGAAACTGTACCCCTTCTTCCACCATCAGGTTAAGTCTGCGATCCAACACTTGTTTATCCAACTTGAAATCAGGAATACCATAGCGGAGCAGGCCTCCAACTTCATCTGCGCGCTCAAACACCGTAACGCGATGACCTGCATAGTTCAATTGCGCGGCCGCAGCCAGCCCGGCCGGGCCTGAACCGATAATTGCGACTTTTTTACCCGTGCGCGTGGAGGGAACACGTGGTTTCGCGTTACCATCTTGAAATGCCTTTTCAATAATCGTTTTCTCGATATACTCAATCGCCACCGGTGGTTTGTTGATGCCTAACACGCACGCGGCCTCGCAGGGTGCCGGGCAAATTCTACCTGTAAACTCGGGGAAGTTGTTGGTGGAAATTAAAATCTCATACGCCAATTTCCAATTGCCTTGGTATACAGCATCATTAAAGTCTGGAATAATGTTGCCGAGCGGGCAACCGTGGTGACAAAACGGAACGCCACAGTCCATGCATCGTGTAGCTTGCTTCAATGTGATGTCAACATTCACATCGCCTTCTACTTCGTGATAGTCGTTGATGCGCTTTTTGGGGTCGCGTTTTTGCGGAAGCTCGCGGGGTATTTCTAAAAATCCGGTTGGTTTACTCATTGATTCGTTGTTCGTTGTTCATTGATTCATTGTTTGTTATCCGTGGCAGTAATTTATTTCGTTTTTGCATGAATTTACGTTTCAATGATCTCTTTCGATGTAATGTGCGATCGAAAAACCAACAACGAGCAACCAAATCACTTTACCTGCAATTTCAATTCAGGCAATTTCCGTTTTTCGAGTACCGCTTTGTAGTCAATCGGCATCACCTTCACAAATTGCTTCAACGATGAAGGCCAATCGCTCAACACACGTGCAGCCATTTGGCTGTTGGAATGGTGCTGGTGTTCGCTGATCATCTTCTTCAACAATCGCTCATCCTCCTCGTCTATTTCTTCCAACAGCACCATTTCCATGTTGCAGTTTTTTGCAAACGTTTTGCTCACATCCCACACATAGGCCACACCACCACTCATACCTGCGGCAAAGTTCCGGCCTGTCTCGCCTAAGATGACTACCGTGCCACCAGTCATGTATTCGCAGCCGTGGTCTCCCACACCTTCTACCACTACTTTCGCACCCGAGTTGCGCACGGCAAAGCGCTCGCCCGCCATGCCGTTGACAAAACTTTCGCCAGAAGTTGCGCCAAAAAAAGCCACGTTGCCCACAATGATGTTCTTCGCTGGGTTGTAGGTAGCTTTTTTGTTTGGGTAAAGAATCAGTTTGCCACCTGATAGTCCCTTGCCAAAGTAGTCGTTGGCATCGCCCTCTAACTCAAACGTGATTCCACCAGTGGTAAATGCGCCAAAACTTTGACCAGCCGTGCCGTTGAATTTGAAGTGAATAGTGTCCTTTGGTAATCCCGTGCCGAAATAAACTTTTGATACCTCGTTGCTTAACATCGCGCCAACAGCGCGGTCTTGATTGCTGATGGTGAAATCAGCAGTTACCGGAATAACTTCATTGATTGCAGGCGCAGCGACCTCGATCAATTTCCGGTCGAGCACATTTTCAATATCGTGGTCTTGTTCTTCTTGATGAAAAATGGCCGTATCTAAACTGACGGGTTGCTTGAACAAGATGGCATCTAATTGCAGGTGATTTGTCTTCCAATTTTCATTTTTCGCAATCGCAAGCTTGTCTACCTGTCCTACCATTTCATTCACCGTTCTGAAACCCAACTCTGCCATGATCTCGCGCAGCTCCTCTGCTAAAAACTCGAAGAGATTGACCACGAATTCGGGCTTGCCTGTAAATAATGCACGCAGTTCTTTATTTTGAGTGGCCACGCCTACCGGGCAGGTGTTCAGGTGGCACTTGCGCATCATGATACACCCTGTGGTAACCAACGCTGCGGTAGCCACACCCCATTCTTCGGCACCCAACAATGCGGCAATAGCCAAATCTCTACCCGTGCGAATCTGTCCATCGGTCTGCAATACTACCCTGCCGCGCAATTTATTTTTCACCAATGTTTGGTGTGCTTCAGCCAAACCCAACTCCCACGGCAAACCGGCATGCCGGATGGAACTGATGGGCGATGCGCCCGTGCCACCATCATGGCCGGCAATCAAAATTACGTCAGCATGTGCTTTGGCTACACCCGAGGCGATGGTGCCCACACCGGCTTCGCTTACCAACTTGACACTGATGCGCGCGCCACGATTGGCGTTTTTCAAATCGAAAATCAGCTGCGCCAAATCCTCAATCGAGTAAATGTCGTGGTGCGGTGGTGGCGAAATCAGGCCTACACCGGGTGTGGAGTGGCGGACGCGCCCAATCCAATCATCCACTTTGTAACCGGGCAATTGCCCGCCTTCGCCAGGCTTTGCGCCTTGTGCCATTTTTATCTGCAACTCTTTCGCGTTGGTGAGGTAATAACTCGTTACACCAAACCGGCCGGATGCTACCTGTTTGATGGCTGAATTTTCCCAATCGCCATTTTCTTTTCTCGTAAATCGCATTTCATCTTCACCACCTTCACCACAGTTACTTTTACCTCCTATGCGGTTCATGGCAATGGCCAGCGTGCTGTGTGCTTCGTATGAGATCGACCCGAACGACATGGCTCCGGTGGCAAATCTTCTAAAGATTTTTTCTTTCGGTTCAACCTCACTTAACGGTATGGGTTGCGCGTTCTTGAACTTCAATAAGCTACGCAGCGTAATGCCCTTTTCACTTTGCTCGTTAATGAGGGCAGAATATTTTTTGAATAGGGTATAGTCTTTTGTTTTGGTGGACTGCTGCAACCAATGGATCGTTTGCGGATTGAACAGGTGTACCTCACCGCGTTGTTTCCATTGATACACACCACCTACTTCCAACCGTGGCAACAAATTGCCGGTAGCCGGAAACGCCAACCGGTGCTTGGCCAGAGCTTCCCTGGCAATATCATCCAACGTTAAACCGCCTATGCGAGAAACCGTGCCGGTAAAGTATTGATTCACTACATCGGTATGAATGCCGAGTGCCTCAAAAATTTGAGCCCCATGGTAAGATTGCAGCGTGCTGATACCCATCTTGCTCATGATCTTGAGCAGCTCACCGGCCACCGCTTTTTTGTAATTGGAGATTGCCTTCTCTTCGGTTAAGTCCTCCCGCAAGAGATTGCGCTTTTTCATGTCATGGATCGTTTGATACACCAGGTACGGATTGACACCGGATGCACCGTAGCCAAGCAATGTGGCATAATGATGGGTCTCCCACACATCGCCCGCTTCTACCAGCAAACCAACTTTTCCGCGCAAGCCCTTCCGAATCAACTCGTGGTGCACTGCTGCCACCGCCAACAACGATGGAATCTGCGCGTGGCCGCTATCGAAACTTCTGTCTGATAATATGATGATCGTAAATCCGTCTTCAAGGGCATCTGTTACGTACTGGCAAACACGTGTTAATCCCTTTTCGAGTGAACCGGGCACGCCATCTGCTTTAAAGTATGTATAGATGGTTTTAGTTTGGAGATGTCTGTGGTCAATGTAACGAATCTTCTCCAATTCATTATTCGACAAAATGGGCGTGGTCAGTTCGAGGGTGATGCAATGCTCGGGCGATTCTTCCAACAAATTAAGGGATCCGCCCACGTGCGATGACAGCGACATCACCAGCCGTTCGCGGATGGGGTCGATGGGCGGGTTGGT
>DHLV01000192.1:33120-33904 GCA_002405445.1 Flammeovirgaceae bacterium UBA4659
CGGGTTGGTCACCTGCGCAAACAACTGTTTAAAATAGCTTGACAGATGCTGCGCCTGGGCGGAGAGTACCGCCAACGGAGTATCGTTACCCATAGAACCCAAGGCCTCTTTGCCTGTTTCGCACATCTGCGTCAAAATCACACGCAAATCTTCTGACGTGTAGCCAAATGAAATTTGTCTTTTCAAAAAAGTGACGGGGTCGTACTTGTGGAAACTGCCACCGGGCTCGGGTAAGTCAGACAAGCGCACTTTGTTTTCGCGCACCCATTTACCATACGGCTGCCGTGAGCAAATTTCATTTTTTAGTTCGTCATCGCTGATGATCCTGCCTTGGTCTAAATCGACAACGAACATTTTGCCCGGCTGCAGTCGGCCTTTGGTTACCACCTTGGCAGGATCAACATCCAACACGCCTACTTCGGAGGCCATGATGACAACGTCATCATCCGTTACCACAAACCGAGATGGGCGCAGGCCATTGCGGTCAAGGGTTGCACCAACAATTTTCCCATCGGTGAAGGTGATGGAGGCAGGGCCATCCCACGGCTCCATCAAGTTGGCGTGGTATTCGTAAAAGTCTTTCTTCTCCTGACTCATTTGTTCGTTTCCATCCCATGCCTCGGGTATCAGCATCATCATCACGTGGGGCAAAGAGCGCCCGGCATGCACCAGCAACTCCACCACGTTGTCCAGGTTAGAAGAGTCTGCCTGCCTGGGAATGCCAGCCGGCAAAATCATGTTCAGCTCTTCCTTTGTAAAATGGGGCGAAGCAAAACATGCTTCT
>DHLV01000174.1:0-22674 GCA_002405445.1 Flammeovirgaceae bacterium UBA4659
CTTCATCAAACAGCGCTCTTCTCGAATTGTCGCGGTCGTTGAGAATGTCGTCTACCATACCCAACTCGATAATGGCATAGCTATTCGATGCAACGCCAGTGTCTAAAAACAGGTTAGTGATGTCTTTCAATCGGCAAGCCACACCGTTCAACAGGTACTCACTTTCACCGGAACGGTACAGTCTGCGCGTGATGGTCACTTGCGAGTATTCGGTGGGCAAAATGTTTTTGGTATTGTTGATTGTCAGAGAAACCTCAGCCATTTGCTGCGCAGGTCGCTGGCTGGTGCCGTTAAAGATCACGTTCTCCATTTTTTCGGATCGCAGCGCGCTAGTTTTTTGCTCGCCCAGAACCCAGCGTATCGAATCCACCACGTTGGACTTACCGCACCCATTGGGACCCACGATTCCGGTGATCCCTTCATCAAAATTGATCATGATGCGGTCTGCAAAACTCTTAAATCCTTTGATCTCTAACTTCGATAACTGCATAACTGGTTTCTGGTTGCTGGATACTTGATGCTCGTTTGATCTTAATGTCTAATTGCTAGGTTCTAATGCCCAATTTCGTAAGTTTCAAAATTTTAAAGTCGGCAAAGATAGTGTTCGGATTGTCTTTTGAAAATTTACCTATTCCCAATTCATGCACAATTTATCCCAAATTGGTAATTCAAACCCCATCTCAGGCCGAAGGGTAGCAAATGCTGAAAGATGAAATTGTTTTTCTTGCCGCGAGCGTGACCGTGGAAGGGGACGAAATGCGAGTAACTCGGTTGGAGAACGAAAAGTTTGTTTGAACCACCCGCGAAATGCCGGAGCTGGGAGGGTGAATTATATTTTGGCATGAGAATGATCGCTCTAAGCAAATTGTTATGGGTAGGGGCTTTTTTTACCGGCTCGACATGCACTGCAAAATGCAGTGAAATTCAGTATATTTTCTTTATTTTTGGCGCTTATGTGGGATAGTCCGTTATTTTGGATTTGGTTGGTCATTGCCGTGATCAGCTTTTTGGCAAAGCGCAATAAGAAACAAGCACCTCCGATAGGCGCTGAGCCGGATGTGGTTGAGCCTGAAACGAAGCCGATGACGTTCGAAGATTTGCTTCGTGAAATTCAGGCAAACAAGGCGCCTCAACCGGTGTCGCCAGAAGAAAAAAAAACTACCGTGCCTCGGGCTTATCCATACGGCAGTGATGAAGAACTGCCCGAAGAGGCAGAAAATCTGGAGCGCACTGACTACAGGAAACGCGATGAAGACGCGACTTTTGACGCGTATGAAAAGGCCAAGTTGGCCGCCTTCAACCGGCCTTCTTTGGAGGAGACTATGAAAGTAGAAGATACAGAGGTCAAATTCGGACAGTTTCAGGGATATCGGCACGAGCAAACATTGGTTCCTGCACAGGCGCTGGTGAAGGATCTGCGAGATCCGGAGGGGTTGAGAAAAGCTTTTATATTGGGTGAGATATTGAACAGAAAGTATTGACTTTTTTTTTGAGCGTGACATTACTTGACTGACGTGTGTAACCCGCGTTTCCTGCAAGCCGATTTTTTTGGTTGTCGCTATATTTAGTGCCGAAAGGTGGGTTACAATAGAATGCTGGCAGTATTTATGATTGGTATATTTTAAACCTGACTGATTGAGATGAAATTATTGCTTTTCGCGATGTCGAGTTTGATATGGGCACATCTGACAGATGAGGCCACCCCTCGGGCGGTGCCAGGCTGTGAATCATTGCGGGTGGTAGCCGAAACAAAAGAGGCGAAGATCAGCCAAGGTGAAATTAACCTCAAGGCAACGGGCGGCAGTTCTCCCTATAAATTCGTAGTGTTCAAGAGTTCGGGGCACCTTCTGTCAGAAGACTTTTCCAATAGCAAGTTCAGCAATTTGAAGGCCGATATATATCAGGCAATTGTAATTGACCGCGATGGCTGTAAAAAGCAAATTGAAATCAATTTACAGTGAAAGCAATTTTTTCATCTATGAATTTTTGGGCAGGTATTTTTGTTTTTTGTCTGGCTTCACTACTTGCACTTGATTCGAGTGCGCAATCGACTGTGTTTACTCAAGGGTCGCTTCAGGTAAGCGTGTTTGCATCAAATCCATGCAACGGTAGCAACAACGGTTCTATTAGATTTACCGTTTTGGGGACAGGTGATGGGCAGCCAGCGGTTCTAATCATCGTTCTTGACGGGGGGACATTCAATTATCCCTTTCCCACCCCCATTCCCGTTGGATCAAGCTTTACCGTCAACTCAGGTAGTCTCCCGAGCAATCCACCGGCATCGCTTTCTCCGGGCAGCTACGGTTTCTTCATTCGTGACAATGCAAATCTTGACGTAATCAATACTTTGGGTTCACGACCAATTACCCTTACCGCTCTTCCAAACTTAGCGGCAAATGAAATTACCAGAGCCAATAATTCTGACTGTTCTGCACCAAATGGGCAAGTAGTCGCTTCCATCACCGGAGGGTCTCGGGCGCTAGCCGGGGGCGGATCATACACGTACACATGGACATCATCAAATGGCCTATCAGGTTTGCCCCTGACGAACAACAATTTCAACGGATTATCCAATTTAGACCTGGCAGCTCTTTTGAGCAGGGCCGGTCTGCCGGGTGGAACATACACCTTGACTGTTCAAGATAATTTTTCGAGTTGCTCTGTATCCAGGAATTTTGTTTTGGCTGATCCTGTCCCAAACGTTTATACCATCATCTCAGGGTCAGGCACAGCCTGTTCCGCAGCGAATTTTACAATCACGTTGAACGGATCAGATGGCACCACACCACTGCCCGGTGCCTCCTATGAAATACTGCGCAACGGCACTGCTACGGGTTTGATTTTCCCAGGCACAGGCAGCGCGCCATTCAATATGGTATTCCCAACAGGTTCATTTTCAAATGGCGATGTCCTCACCGTTCGCGCCAGCAACGGTATTTGTACGCCACGCATCATGACGGGTTCAGTGACCCTGAATATTGCTGCCTCGCCCACTGCGGCAGCCTTGTCTGGCACCACCACAATATGTTCGGGGCAATCCACCAATCTAAGTGTAGCCATTACGGGCGGTACAGCACCATTTGCGTTTACCATCGGAGGCTTTGGTTCGGTCACGGGTTATTCCTCCGGGGCGCCCATATCTGTTAGTCCTGCAACCACCACCAATTACACACTGACCGGCCTCGTTACTGATGCAAACGGATGTACCGTTACGGGTAGCGGCACGGCTACGGTCACCGTTAACCCCACCCCCACAGCTACCATTAGTGCGACCCCCACAACGATTTGTGGCGGCAGCAGCAGCACGTTAACCTTTAACCTGACGGGAACAGGTCCATTCAACGTCAGCTATTCAGATGGAACATCATCATTCAATCTTTCGGGCATCTCCAACGGGCATACGGTGAATGTGACGCCCCCGGTAACGCGAACGTATACCATCACGGGGATTTCTGATGCATCGGGTTGTGTTGGTGTTTCAGGGGCAACGGCCACCGTTACTGTCAACACGCCACCAACTTCAGCGGTGCTTTCAGGAACCACCACAATTTGTGCGGGGCAATCCACTAATCTCTCCGTAGCGATCGTAGGCGGTGCACCGCCTTATAGTTTCACCATCGCAGGCGTGGGGCCCATTGGCGGTTACATATCCGGAAGTTCCATTTCAGTTTCGCCTGTAGTGACCACCAGTTATTCAATTACCGGTAATGTTACCGATGCCAATGGATGTACAGTTGCAGGCACCGGCAGTGCGACCGTAACGGTCAATCCGCGACCTGTGGCAGCCATCGCGGCATCGCCTGCTGCATTGTGCACGGGTGGCAGCAGCACACTCTCATTTACCCTCACAGGAACTGCACCATTCAACGTGTCTTACTCCGATGGCGTTGGAACGTTCAATTTAGTTGGTATTTCTTCAGGCCACACGGTGTCTGTTTCGCCAACCACTGCTACGACCTACACGATTACGGCTTTATCAGACGCAACCAGTTGCACGGGTTTATCAGGGCCGAGCACAACAGTGACAGTGAATCCGTCACCCACAGCGGCTGTGCTGTCTGGCAACAACACCATCTGCGCGGGCGCATCTGCCAATTTGGTAGTGAACATTACCAGTGGCACCGCTCCTTACAGTTTCAGCATCACAGGCGTGGGTCCGATTACGGGTTATGTTTCAGGCACTGCTATCCCGGTATCGCCAGCCACTACCACTACCTACACGCTCAGTAGCACAGTAACAGACGCAGCAGGCTGCACGGTAACGGGTACGGGCGCGGCATTGGTGACTGTTAATCCGCTTCCGCTGGCTTCAGTATCGGCAACGCCTGCAACGCTCTGCTCAAGTGCTAGTTCAACACTTACGTTTAACCTTACGGGAACGGCACCTTTTGCCGTCACATATACTGACGGAACAACCACCTTTAACTTAACCGGAATTTCATCAGGCCACACCGTTTCTGTTAATCCAATAGTTACCACCACGTACACGATTACGGGCGTCACAGACGCCACCACCTGTGCAGGCGCTGCGGGCGCAAGTGCATCAGTGTCGGTAAATCCTTCTCCCGCTTCTGCGGTTCTTTCGGGCACCACTTCAATTTGTGCAGGCCAATCAACTAATTTGACTGTTTCAATCACGGGCGGAGTCGGGCCCTATAGTTTCACAATTGCCGGCATTGGGTTAATTTCCAGTTATACTTCCGGGTCTCCGATTGCAGTAAATCCTGCCGCCACTACTACTTACTCCATCACGGGCGTTGTGTCAGATGTAAATGGTTGTACCGTGGCTGGTAGCGGCTCGGCAACAGTTACGGTGCGCCCATTACCTACTGCTGTTGTGTCGGGGGGTGGCAGTGTTTGTGCCGGATTCCCTTTGCCAAATGTCACTTTTACGTTCACCGGTAATGCTCCCTTTACGTTTACCTGGACGGACGGTACTACGCCCTCAACAGTAAACAATCATCCTTCCACCACGTTCACAATTCCCACGGCTGCTGCCGGAACGTACTCGGTCACAGCATTGACCGATGCCAATGGGTGTATTGCAACAAGTTTGGGCACACCTGTGGTTGTAACTGTAAACCCTGCGATTACTGCTGCAGTCTTGAGTGGCACTACTACCATTTGCAGTGGTCAAACAGCAAATCTTGTTGTAACGATTACGGGTGGAACTGGACCTTTTTCGTTTACGATTACCGGCTTAGGACTTGTGAGTGGATATACTTCCGGTACAAACATTCCGGTGAGCCCTGGCACAACGACCAACTACTCTCTTAGCGGTAATGTGACTGATTCTTTCGCATGTTCCCAAACGGGTTCGGGAACAGCCACGGTTACGGTGAACCCAGCGCCTACAGCATCGGTTGCTGCCTCACCAGTAGCTATTTGTAATGGAGCCTCTTCTACCCTCACCTTTTCGCTGACGGGCAGCGGTCCGTTTAACGTCACGTACAGTGATGGGGGATCAACATTCAATCTTGTGGGCATCAGCAACGGGCACACCGTGTCGGTTTCGCCTACCGTATCCACCACCTACACCATTACTGCTGCAACGGATGCAACCGCGTGTTCTGGCGTCATCACAGGTTCCGGAGCAACGGTCACGGTTAATTCTGGTATCACTTCTGCAATTTTATCGGGCACGGCTTCGGTCTGCTCCGGTAGTTCTGCCAATCTGAGTGTGGTGATCACCGGGGGTACTGGTCCGTATAGCATGACCATCGCCAATGTTGGGCCGGTTACCAACTATACATCAGGGAATCCGATAGCGGTTTCGCCTGCTGTGACAACAGTATACTCCATTACTGGAGTGGTCACCGATGCATTCGGCTGTACCGTGGCCGGCAGCGGGTCAGCTACAGTCACTGTCAATCCGGTTCCGGTTAGCATTGCGCCCGGAACGGACACATGGATAGGGGATGTTTATGATGATGCGACCAATGCAGCAACACCCTATCAAAACGGGGTCACCTTTGCCGCTGGCAGGTATCGCGGCTACATCACCGAAACGGATATTGCGGGATTTGGTACTTCCACCTATAATACATCAACAGATGCATTTGATTTGAATTTTGGCTCGGCCATTCCATTGGCCGCCACCAACGTGTGTGGCAACTATTCGAATCAATACAGCATTCGATTACAAATGAACAAAAACTTCGCTACCGCGGGACAATACACCTTTAACTTGAGCGCAGACGATGGTGTGAGGTTTTATGTCGATGGTGTGCTTCAGACGCTGTCGCCTGCAAATTCATTTTCTGACCATCCCTATACAGCCTATTCTACCTCTCCAATATGTTTAACAGCCGGCAATCACAATCTGGTGATTGAATACTATGAGAATCTCGGATTTTCTCGGCTCACTTTTGGATATTCGTCAGTCGCTACTCCTGTTGCGTCCGTATCTGTTTCTGTTGCCGGCAGCACGATTTGCGCAGGCACCAACACAACTTTTACTGCAGTTCCCACCAATGGCGGTGCCACCCCTTCCTATCAATGGAAGAAAAACGGGTCTAATGTGGGTGTCAATAGTTCTACCTATGCGGACAACGCGCTGGTGAACGGAGATGTGATTACGGTTGAAATGACAAGTAGCCTTTCGTGCGTTACGCCAGTTTCGGTGGCCAGTGCACCCATCACGATGACGGTGAACCCTGCACCGGTATCTCCGTTGGTCGCAGGGTTATCTTACTGTCAGAATGCAACAGCCCCTCCACTCACTGCAACAGGGGTGAATTTACTTTGGTACACTGCCCTTACAGGCGGCACAGGCAGCGCTTCGGCACCAACGCCATCAACCACTACTGTCGGAGTGACTTCATTCTTTGTTTCTCAGACAGTTTCGGGTTGCGAAAGCAGTCGCGCACAACTTGACGTAACGGTCAATGCCGGTCCGGGTGCACCCACTGTTGCCAACGTCAACTATTGCGTGGGCAACGTTGCCACTCCGTTGAGTGCAACGGGCACCAGCCTGCTTTGGTATACCGGCTCGACCGGTGGTGTAGGCAGTACCACCGCACCAACCCCCTCAACGGCTGCTGCAGGCACCACGAGTTTCTATGTAAGCCAAACCGTTTCGGGTTGTGAAAGCACGCGTGCCCAGTTGGATGTGGCGGTATCAAACCCGCCCTCCTCCGGGCTGGGCGTTTCTGCCGCAATCGCCAACGTATGTACGGGCGGGTCAACAGTAATAAATGTGGCGGCAAGTCAGAATGGTGTTAACTACCAGTTACGAAATGGGTTGATTGCTATTGGTGCTTCAGTGGCTGGTACCGGGAGCGCAATTGCTTTGCCTACGGGTACACTTACCGCTACAACCACGTTTAATGTGCTTGCATCCAATGCCTCCGGACCCTGCGCACCTGTACAGTTAACTGCCACGGCCACCGTGATTGTTGGCGGCACTGTGAATGCGGGGTTGGCCGTTGCACCGCTCACCGCAAGTGTATGCTCGGGGTCGAGCACCTCCGTGCGCATTACATCGTCAGAGGTGGGCATTACTTACCAACTCAGAGACAATGCCACTAATACCGCGGTGGGTCTGAGTGCTGCAGGCACAGGCGGTAATTTGGATATGCCAACCGGTAATCTGACAGCCAACACAACCTTTAACATCCTCGCCTCGAACGGCACTTGCTCGATTGTTTTGACAAACCTTGCAACGGTAAATGTGAGTGCAGGTGCAAACATCGCGCTTGCAGTAACCGGTCCTGCACCTGGTATTTGCCCCGGCAATTCCGCCACAATATCCGTGGTAAGCTCGGAGAATGGTGTTAGTTATCAGTTGCGTGTTGGTGTCACGAATGTGGGCACAGCCCAAGTCGGCAATGGAGCAACACTCTCTTTCAATACGGGCAACGTTGCCGCAACGACCACCTTTAACGTTTTTGCTACCCCTCCCGGGTGTACAGGTGTGCAACTGACAGCAACTGTTGCCGTTGTTGTACTTGCTCCGGGCGATCCGATTTGCGGTGGCACCAATTGTGGCGCCTTTACCATTTCAGTGACCGACACCCGACCAACATGTAACAACCAGAACAATGGGCAAATTATCATCACCGTTTCAGGAGGTTCGCCAAATTATGTGGTGACCCTGTCGGATGCATCCCTTGGCTACAACCGGGCGCTGGTGGGCACAGGGCCATTTGTTTTTGGCAACCTATTGCTCCCAACAGGTGGTTTGTCGCCTTCGCTTAACTATCAATATACGGTTTTGGACCAAGCCGGAAATACATGTACCCAACCTTACAGTCTTCCGGTTCAATCAACAGTGCAAGCCACGGCTGCTTCTTTTGTCGATGCGCAATGTAACGGGCAGGCAGTAGGAAGCGCACGCATTACCATCACATCCGGTGGCACGCCACCCTATGAGTATTCAGTAGACGGGGGCACTACGTATACTGGTGGGCTGGTTTCGGGCAATACAATCAACAACTTACCGCCCAATGGCACATATAACATTTTGATCCGCGACAATGCGACTGATCAATGCCCTGCCTCTGTTTCGGTAACCATCAACAATGCCAATACGCCTATCGTGGCAACGGTGACCTCAAGCAACGCAACCTGCGCGAATAATGACGGATCAATCACCGTTACCGGGGTAAGTGGCGGAGTAGGGCCCTACACTTTCCAATTGGATGGTAACCCCGTGACGTTGGCAACCGGTGGCAAGATCAATAACCTTGCAGGCGGCAATTATGTTGTAAGAGTCATTGATGCACAATTGTGTCAGAAGGATTTTCCCGTAACTGTCGTTTTCCCGGGCTTTGTGACAACCACTGTACCGGTGATCACACAGCCTGATTGTGCCGGCCAAGGGGTGAACGGAACAATTGGTTTTACGATTCTGACCAGCGGCACATTTACAGTGGGATATACCACCGATCCCATCAACCAGCCCACTTCATTTGTGGATTATGGAACACTTAATATTTTACTACAGGGTTTGGCCAAAGGGGATTACTACATTTGGATAAAGCCTTATACAGCTACGTGTGCAACCAAACTGGCGAAGCAAACCGTGACGGGAAGTTTTTCTCAGGTGACACTTGATGCGCCAACTGTTTCATGCGTCAACGGCCTACCTGAAATCCGCATCACCAACATCAAAGCAGCAGCCGGGCCTCTCACCATCCAGGTCACCAAGAAAGGTCAAACCGTTCCGGAGAAAATCATCCCACTGGCAACCATTCCTGCCGGAGCCCTTTATGTCATCCGCGGTGCGGAACTTCCGGCAACGAGGGGTAGCTACATTGTAAACATCGTGCAGAACCAGACCGGGTGCACCATTTCGTCAGGTAACTTTGATGTTACATACAATGGGTTACTCACCGTGCAGGTTGACAACCTGAAGGCTTCATATCCTGATCTGCCCACGGGCGGATTTGACCTGGTTAACTTTCTGGGGGGCACACAGCCATACAGTGTCACCATTCGGTTCGATTCAGCCGCAAATCCACAAGTGATACCGACCGACTTTGAACCTCGTACTGAAGAAGTAACCGAGTTTAATAATGCGTTGCAATTCGTGAAATCATACAAGGCGTTACATGCAGGGCGCTATCACTTAACTGTAACGGAAAAGGACAATTGCGCATTGGAATTTGATGTGCGTGTGCCACTGGATTTTGTATTCGATCCCAACACGATCCCAAATGTGTTTACGCCCAATGGTGACGGGGCAAACGAAACCTTTTTCATTCGCAACATTCCGCCTGGTACCCAGGTAAACATTTCGAGCCGCTGGGGTTCGGAGGTTTTCTCATCAAAAGACTACCAAAACGATTGGGATGGTAACAACTACCCTGATGGTGTTTACTTCTACCGCATCAATGCGGCAGGCAACACATTTACCGGATGGGTAGAAATTATTCGCGGAAAGTAGTTCAAACACAGAGCAGGGCGCTAGATGCTGCTCAAAAATTGCATCGTATCAATATTGTCAGCATAATCCCAAACCCGGGGTTGTTGTGAATGGCCGAAGGGTACACCGTTTCTAAACCAGCCGTTGGCTGAAACAATGCACTGTATTTTGTCAGCGTGTAAGTCAATTTTTTTATCCAGATCAGCTAAGTTGTTGTAGAACTCATAGTACACTACAGCTATCGGTGATACCGGTGATGTGTTTTCAGCGAACACTACCACGCCATTGTCAAAGAATGGCAAAAGGTTCACCAGCAAAATGGCACGCTGATAGGTATAGTTGTTGGCAAACTTGTGGTGTTGGGCAACATACCCGAATGACTCCCACGCACGCATCAGTCGTTTGATGTCGAATCCCTGCGGCAAGAAAACCTTAGAAACATTTCGGCACCCCAATCCAAAATAGTCAAAAACATCGCAACCAAGTGCAGTAAGTTCTTGGTCTGATTCTCCACCCATGATTACCGCGCATGAACTTCTGTTTTTGCGGATCAGGTGCGGAATGTTTCTGAAATAGTATTCAAAATAGCGGGCTGTATTGTCGCTTCCGGTGGCAATCACTGCATCCACATCACGCAACCGATCGTCTGTTGATACGTATGCAACAAACCGCTGCTCAATCTTCATCAATTCCTCCATGGTAAACGCCATCAGTGCGGTGTCTTGTGAGCTAAGTTTTGCTTTCAGCCGGTGGCCCGACAATAGTACACACATCAGATCATGAAAGCCTACCAGCGGGATGTTCCCTGCCATCGCAACCCCTACGACCTTTGGGGTGGAAGCAGCAAAAGAGTATTTGCTCAACCATTGGGTGAGGGCTGATTGATCCAGAAATTTGCAAATGCCACTTAGGGCACGCGAACAGTTTTCGTCCGTGAACCACGGGTTTTCAGCCTTTGCCCGCTGCAGCAAAGCCGCTTTTTCATCGGGCTGCAAACTTTGCAAACGGTTGCCAAGACGAGCGAAGGCCGCTACCCTGTGTTCTAATGTCATTTTATTTGTGCTCTTAAACTTTTAGCCCGTGGGGTTGTTTTGAAGTAAGTTTTGTGGGCTGTATTTTTGCAGCGATTTTAGTCTAAAAACACAAGAATTAAGGGTTTATGGCAATAAAAATAACAGACGAGTGCATCAACTGCGGTGCGTGTGAGCCAGAATGCCCAAATACGGCCATTTATGAGGGGGGCAGAGAGTGGACCTGGGCGGGTGGCACAGCACTCACGCAAGTGATAAACGAAGATGGCACCATATCGGATGCAAAAGAAAACCGAACCCCGGTTTCAGATGAATTCTATTACATCGTATCAGGCAAGTGCACCGAGTGTACGGGCTTTCATGAAGAGCCTCAATGCGCTGCCGTTTGCCCCGTAGATTGTTGTGTACCAGACCCCGACCACGTGGAATCTAAAGACGTGTTGATGGCTCGCAAAGCCTATTTGCACAACGAGCAGTTAGCGTGAATCCGCTTGCCGCAGTAACGTTGCCGGCTCTCAACTCAACATTTGAAATACGCTCCAAACCATTTTTGGAGGGAGCCTCAAAAAAACTTGTGGAATTGATTAACTGCCAGTAGATGTTTTTCTCTCGGGCAGACGTTGTATCTCACCTTCAACTTCGGGATAAAATCTACAACGATTGGCTTGTTCTTCATTGACTAGCGAACCTTTGCCCGTTTGATCAAATATGCCTGCAATACCTCGTAATAGTGTTGATTTGCATTTACCGATACAAAGTCAATTTTAAGTTGGTGACACCGGATTTTCAATTCGGAATGCAGTGTTTTGAGTTGTGTTTCGTATTTCTCTTTAATGTCAGAAGGGTTTAGCTTCAATTTTTCACCGTTCTCCAGGTCAATAAATTCATGAGGCCGGTCAGCAAATTCAAACCCAAGTTCAGTGCGATGGTCAGTGATATGAAAGAGTAATACCTCGTGTTTGTTGTGCTTCAGGTGCTGCAGCGCTTTGAATATTTCCTCATGGCGATCGGTTTCCTCAAACATATCGCTGAAGATAATCACCAACGAGCGCCTGTGAATTTTTTCGGCAATTTCATGGAGCACATGTGCCACATGCGTCACCCTTTGTGGGGGCTGCCCTTGCAACCTGTTCTCCAAAAGAGTAAACAATTTGTTGAGATGAACGGATGAGGACTTGATTGGTGTGAAGTCATCCACCCGGTCGCTGAAAATGCAGGCACCTACGGCATCGCGTTGCTTGTGCAACAGGTAGGCCAGGGCTGCCCCGGCATAAATGCTAAACTTGATCTTGGCGTTGCTTTCCTTGGGGTAATACATGGATGGTGAGCCATCGATCACCAACAGGCAGCGCAGGTTCGTCTCCTCCTCATACTGCTTGGTGTACAGCCTGTCTGTTCGAGCAAATACCTTCCAATCTATATGGCGCGTGCTTTGCCCCTCATTGTAAAGTCGGTGTTCCGCAAATTCAACCGAAAAGCCGTGGTAGGGCGACTTGTGAAGGCCGGTGATAAATCCCTCTACAAGTTGCTTGGCCATCAGCTCAAGGCTTGCTGATTGCCGTATTTCTGCTAAAGTTGACCCCATTTAGGGCGAATAAACGGATAAACACTTAAAAATCGTATGTATTGTTTGCAATAAATTTTGAAAATACTACCTTCGAATTACCCAAAGGTACCTAAACCAAAACCAGAACCGTGGAAGACCATAAAACAAATGGCCGTGATGAGATTTTCTCAGAAAAAGTGAAGGCCGGCAAAAGAACGTATTTTTTCGATGTGAAATCAACCCGTAGCAGTGATTACTATGTCACGATTACGGAGAGCAAGAAGAGGTTCAACAAGGACGATGAAGGATTTACCTACGAAAAGCACAAGATCTTCCTATATAAAGAGGATTTTAAGAAGTTTTTGGAGGCACTGACTAACACTGTAAACCATGTAAAGGAATTGATGCCCGATGTCGATTTTGATTCCTTCGACCAACGGGAGGAAAGCAATGGGGTAACTGTAGAAGCTTCCAATAAGTCGGGTGAGACTGAACTGCGCTGGGATTAAGATTTTACCTATACCTAAACCTGAAGAGGCCTCGGGAAACTGAGGCTTTTTCTTTTTTGGTCGGTCTTTTTTACGTAGTAGAGTATCTAGTGCACTCACATCACTCATGCCTGCCCTCAACTCTCGCCCCCCATCGCAAAAACCGGGCAACAGATTGACGTATTTCAGGTGCAGGCAATAACTTATTGGTGGCATGCGGCACAACAGGTAATTCTTTTCAGTTTGTGGTATTCACCATCGATGATGTGGATTTATTTTCTTTTTTTCTGAGATTTACAAGCTCATTTCAACCCCTTTTGCTATGAAAAAATTATGGTATGTGTTGCTCTTTGTTGGCATGCACGCCTTCGGCCAATCCGCCCTCGAACAATTCATCAGCCACCCCATCGAGTCGGATTTTGTCGCCTCTGCTGATGGTAAGAATATCGCATGGGTCATCAATGACCGTGGCAAGCGCAACATCATGATCAAGATTGGCAACGATTTGCCGAAAATGTTCACCGACTATAATCAAGACGATGGTCAGGAAATTTCTCAACTCACTTTTTCGCCCAATGGTTTGAAGTTATTGTTTGTGCGAGGCGGTGCACCCAATCGTGCAGGTCAAATCCCTAATCCTTCCAGTTCGCCCGAAGCACCTGAGTTGGCGATTTACTTCAAGGATATCTCGTCTAAGAATCAACCCACCAAAATTACTGCCGGCAGCGATCCGCTCTTTACAAGCGATGGGCTGAAATTCCTCTTTGCCAAAGGCGGGCAAGTATATGAATCCGCGCTCGAAGTCAACGCCAACCCAAAGCCCTTGTTCACAGCCCGTGGCACAAATCTCGACCCGAAGTTCTCACCCAACGGCATCGAAGTTTTATTCACGAGTAACCGAGGAGACCACAGTTTTATCGGTATTTATCACACGATCAATCGAACCATCCGGTGGGTAGCACCTGATGTCACCAATGACGTGTCACCAACCTGGTCACCGGATGGCAAGAGCATAGCTTTTTTGCGTTTTCCGGGGAAGAAGTTTGGCGACCTCGACAACTATACGGTAGGCAAACGATTTTCTGTGGTAGTAGTAGACCTCGAGAATAACGTTGCAAAAGCAATCTGGTCCTCGCCCGCGGCTGATGGTGGGTTTGCCCAGGCGATGGCAAAACCGCTGGCGTGGACGGGTACCAATAGAATATTGTTTTTTTCTGAACATTCCGGTTGGAAACACATTTACTCGATGAATCCTGACGGCACGGATTTAAAAGATATCACCCCTGGCGATGGCGAGGTTGAGAACTTTACGTTAAATCCAGCACAGAATTTTGTGTACTTCGATGGCAACCGCGAAGACATTAACCGAAGGCACTTGTGGAAGACGTCAGTAACACAGGGAAACCCGGTAGCAGTTACCATCGGAGAAGGCATTGAAATGTTTCCCGCCTTTGGCGGTAATGAGTTGTTTTGTTTTCGATCCAACTACAATGCTTCCCTGATGCTTGCACGGGTGGATGAAAACCGCAGGGCGTTTGCGGTGGTAAATCCAGTAAAGTTGGTGACTTTTTCAAGTACATCTTTTGTGAAGCCCGAGGCGGTTACCTTTAAGGCCGCAGATGGCACCACCGTGCACGGGCAATTGTTTATTAACCGAAATGTGCAAGGCAAACAAGCGGGGGTGGTGTTTATGCACGGAGGCCCCATCCGCCAAATGTTGCTCGGTTTCCATTACAGCGATTACTACATCAACTGCTATGCATTTAACAACTTTATGGCCAACCAGGGTTACGCGGTGCTAAGCGTCAATTATCGCAACGGGGTGGGGTATGGGCGCGACTTTAGAATGGCAAAAAACCAAGGGCCCCGCGGGGCAAGTGAATATCAGGATATCGTTGCCGCAGGCAAGTTTCTGCAATCTCTGCCCGAGGTGGACGCAAACAAAATCGGGTTGTGGGGCGGATCGTATGGCGGATATCTTACTGCGATGGGCTTATCGCGCAGCCCGGAAATCTTTAAGGCAGGCGTTGATTTGCACGGTGTGCACGATTGGTCGTATGATGCACCAGATGCCACCAAAAGTTGGGGCTTACGCAAAGACGAAAGCGAATTGGCATTTAAGTCGTCACCCAATGCAGACCTTTCGAAGTGGAAGGCGCCTGTCTTGTTTGTTCATGGCGATGATGACCGCAATGTGGTGTTTCAACAAACTACTGATTTGGTGGAGAAACTGCGTGAAAAGAAAGTTGACGTGGAGTTATTAGTACTACCCGATGAGGTGCATGGTTTTTTGCGTTACGATAGTTGGTACAAAGTATTTGCAGCCGCAAAAAGTTTCTTCGATCGCAAATTGAAGTGATGAGGAAACTGATTGCATTAACGGGCGCAGGTATCAGTGCAGAGAGTGGTTTAGCTACTTTTCGTGATTCTGGGGGGCTGTGGGAAGGGTATCGCGTTGAGGATGTAGCCACGCCAGATGCCTGGCGCAGAAACCCGGACTTAGTGCTGGAGTTTTACAACCAACGCAGGCAAGCAGCGCTGGCTGCCGCGCCCAACCGAGGGCATCTGGTGCTGGCAGAACTAGAACGTGATTTTGATGTAACTGTCATCACGCAGAACGTGGATGATTTGCACGAAAGAGCCGGATCTCGCCATGTGATTCATTTGCATGGAAGTCTCTTCGAATCCCGCAGCACATTTGATCCGGCCTTGATCTATAAGATTGATGGGTGGGAGCTGAAGAAAGGCGATAAATGTGAGAAAGGTTCTCAATTACGGCCGAATATCGTTTGGTTTGGCGAAGCCGTTCCCATGATGGAGAAGGCCGCGTGGATCGCCTCCACTGCTGATGTATTTTTGGTCGTTGGCACTTCCATGGCAGTATACCCGGCTGCCAGCCTGATCGACTATGTGCCCGATCAAGCTAAAAAGTACATCGTTGACCCCAAGAAGCCCGACATACTGCATGTCCCTAACCTTGCGTTCATTACCGATAAAGCCAGCATCGGGATGGTCAAGTTACGATCGATGCTGCTGGCCTTAGAATAGCACTATTTCGAGAGATCTCTCAAGAATTTCTTAAACCGCGGTGTGCCGAAGTTAGTGGTGCCTACTTCTTTGGACACGATTTTACCCGTTTTTCCGATAATGAAAGTAGTCGGTATAGAAGGCACTTCCAATTGATTGGTGAGGCTGCCGGATTTTACGAACACAGGAAATGTAAAGCCCTTGTCGCTGATGTATTTCTCTACTTTTGCCTGGTCGCGGTCAATCGATAGCATGACAAAAGCGATGCTGTCTGAACCCACACTTTCATAAAGATTTTGAATGGAAGGCATTTCAACTTTACAAGGACCACACCATGTCGCCCACAAATTCAGAAATACAACCTTGCCCTTGTATTGTTGCCCAAAATTGATCAGCCCTCCTTGCAGGTTACTAATGGAAAAATCATAATCGAAAGTCTCTTTTTCCTTCACCTCGGTCGATGCATCCAACAGGCCTGACTGCAGGGCTGCCGACTGTGTTGCTTGTGTAACATAACCGAGCATGCCGGTGAATTTAAGTACCATCATCACCAGAAAGGCACTGGCCAAAGCTTTGACCCAAGACAGTGATTCTTTTACCATACGTGCTGAATTCGCTGATTTATTGTTTAGCAAATGTCGGGATTTTAATAACTTCGAACAATTAATTCCTGTCATGGCAAAATCTGTGTTGTTTCTCGCAATTCTTCTGCTCCCTTTCACCACGGTAGCACAAAAAGTCAAGTATAAAGACCTGTTTAATTTGCTGAATTCGAGGCAATATGAAAAAGCTGCACCCTTTCTGAAAAGATACATCAAAGAGACCAGTGATAACCCCAACGCTTATCTGTTCATGGGATTCATTTTTCAGGATAAAGCCATGAACAATGACATTCTCAGAAATACAGATCAGATGGTGGCGCAATGTGACTCTGCGGTGATGTTTTTTGACAAGGCCTACAACATGGTGACCGAGAAGGAACTAAAGAGGAACGATGAATACTACCAAATGTACAGCAGGCGCGATCTGCGCACAGGAGAATTTGTGATCAAACTTTCTGACGTGCGGTTAGATCTTGAGGGGCGAGTGGCCTCGTTGAAAGAAAGAAAAGACAGAGTGAAGGAAGCTAAAAATCATTTTTTGAATTGTGAACGATTGTACGGTGTAGCCGTCAAAACATTTACAGACCTGCATTCGGGTTTTCGCACCGAAAAAGAATTTCTCCTGCGGTCCGATGAAGCTACCGTGGCCAACCTCGAAAAGCTCGTTTCCTATTTTGATTCGACCACCGTTTCGCTCAATTTGTTTAAGGTGGCATTAAAGCAGGTAGGAAAGACTTCTTATAACCCGATCGTAGACATGCAAGATATTTACAATTTCAAACGAGACGGGTCTACCGGAGCCAGCTTCTTTGACGATGATCTCAAACTTTGGGACTACAAAAGATGGGGAATGGCCACGTTGGAAAAAATAAAGACTGAGATTTTTCCGATGCGCGATAGTATGATCACATTTGATATGATGCTCAACAGATTGCGCGATAAATGTGTGCGCGATTCCGTTGCAGTGCACGGTGAAATGGGGCTACTTACAGATAATTTACTTTATGCGCAGTTAAAAAAATACGATACTGATCCATTGCCCATAGCTGTGTTTAATATGAAGCGAGCCGAGTTAGAATACCTATCTGATAAAATCCGCTTCAGGCCCCAGCGCGATTCCATCAACGTGAAAATTCGGTTGAATGCGTTGCGAATCGAGTTGACCAATTTGAAAAAGATTGATAGTGTCACTTCCACTATTCTCAAGCGCGATATCGACAGTGACCTGGCGAATTTCGAACATTTCGTTAATAAAGCCTTTGGAACCAAGGCGGTTCTCATCAGCCACATCAATTCGATGCAAGACTTTGCCCAGCGTGAAAAGCTTAAGAAGGAGGTGGAGCGGGAGGCTACCATCCAGGCATCTAAATGGGTGATCGCAGGCACGGACTCAATACCCCTTTTCTTTGATGGCGACCGCGACCTGCCATTTAAGCCTCTGGCAATTGTGGAAGACAAGTTTACGGTTGGCCTTTTGTACAAAGACTCTCTCGCTACCGGGTACCTGTACTCGATCACGCCCTCCAGAATTCCCGATCTGAAGGCAAACTTTGAAATCGATAAATTGAATTTCAAAAAGCGCGATTTGCAGGTAATTAAAAATATAAATGTTTCAGTTGGGCAGGGTCAAATCTATTTTGTTTTGATCTATTCCCAGGCGAAAGTGGATGACAAATTTCCGGCAACATTGGCAAAGATTTACAAAACCGATGGTCTGGCGTGGGCAAACAGTTATAAGTTAGACTTCATACCTTCAGAGATGAATTACAAACCGGAAAACGGTGAGCTGTCTGTTAAACTGATGAGCACTTCTGGTGAGAGTAAGGTCATTGTAATCGACAAAAATGGAAAGCAACGGTGATTCCAACATCGGCCGTTTGGCCTTCACCCACTGTGTATGCCGGGCATACGAACTACTTCGTTGGATCGGTATAGGGTTTTAGCTCACCAAGCAAAGCCTTGTTATTCCTCCGGTTGATGTCGGCCATCCGCTGACTCGGGTCAATTTCTATCGACTCAATCTCAGAAACTTTTGCGTTTAATTTCAGCCCGTAGTTGGTGTTTACCCACGGCCACGCTTCGGCCACCGTACGCTTTTGTTTGGGGTCGTCTTCCGGCTTAATGCCCATCAGTTCATTCATGGGTATGTAGTATTGCTGCTTTGTGCCGTCTTTCAGAATTACGGTAAGGTCGATTGGCATCGGAAACTCGCCCACACGCTGTAACTCCAGCACGGCATTACCCTCTTTTTCGGCAATCGGCCCTATGGCGTAATCGATGCGTTTGGTGGTGTTTACCCAGTAGCGCAAGTACCAATGTAACTGTAAGCCCGAAACCTTTTCCATGATTCTGATAAAGTCATTCGGTTCGGGGTGCTTCATCTTCCAGGTGTTGTAGTACAGTTTCATTCCCTTGTAAAAGTTCTTTTCACCGATAAGGTATTTGAGTTGCTCCAGCATTACTGCGCCCATGCTGTAAGCCATGGTGCTGTAGGCGCGGTTGGTATTGAAATGATCGGAATGCTGGTTGGCAGGTTCTTGCAACCCGCTTGCGACAAGTGCAAAATAACTTTGATAACTCGACCGGTGGTCAGGTGCAGCGCCCGCAATGGCATCCATTGCCTCATCGCTGGCGAAGTCGGTAAATCCTTCGTCCATCCAGGCGTGCAGCGACTCATTAGAAGCTAAGGTCATCTGGTACCAACTGTGGGCCACTTCATGCGCCATGGTGCCCGCTACGCCTTCCAAACTCCCTTCACCTAAAATGAGCGTACACATGGGGTATTCCATTCCACCATCGCCACCTTGAATAACGGAGTAAGTGTCGAAGGGATACTTACCAAAATTCTCATTTAAATGCTGAAATACTTTTACGGCAATGGGCTGAATCTTTTTCCAAGTATCGGCTGTTTTTTCATTTTTCTGATAGAAGAAATGCACCTCAGGCCCGTTTGGCACCTGTACCTTATCGTGGGTATAGTCAGGGTCTGCAGCCCAAGCAAAGTCAATTACATCTTTGGCAACAAAGTGCCATGTAAGGTCGCCATTGGGTCTAACCACCGATCCATTTTCGTAGCCGTGACCAACTTGATTCGGGTTTTGAAGTTTACCTGTTCCGCCCAATACAAATTTTGGGTCAGTGCTAACCTTTACATCAAAATCACCCCAAGGGCTGTGAAACTCGCGTGCCACATACTGATAGGCATGCCAACCTTGGAAGTCATATTCTGCCATTTTTGGGTACCATTGAGTCATGGAATAAGCGATTCCTTCGCGGTTGTTGCGGCCGCTTCTGCGGATTTGAAGAGGCACCTGGCTTTCGAACTTCATTTCGAAAGTAGTTTTTGTTTTGGGCATGAGCGGCTTTTGTAAAGTCACTTCCATTACCGTACCTGTAATTTTGAAGGAAAGATCTTTCCCATCTTGCTTCAGCACTTGAATGTGATGGTAGCCGATTTCATCCTCTTTGAGTTTAGATATTCTGTCCATCACCCTGCGGTCGGGGTCGGGCAAGTTGCGTGAGCGCACGTCCATCATGCTGCCTGGTTGAAACGCATTGAAGTACAGATGATAGTAAACTTTGTTGAGGGTATCGGGTGAGTTGTTGAAGTAAACCAGCTTCTGTGTACCCGTCATGCGATGGGTGTTTACATCTAACTTCACATCCATCGTATATTCCACCCGTTGCTGCCAGTAATCGCGCTGGGCAAACAACTGCACACTGGTGGAGAGGAGGAGGGTAGATAGGAAAAGCGCCTTCATCGTAAAGTTATTTCTCGAAAAGTATTGAAAAGGCGGCAAAGCTGCTAGCGATTTTTCACAGGTGAAAGTCGTTCAGCCAGCTGTTATTTAAAATTGATCGTCTTGGATATAGTCAGGGAAAAGAAATGGTTATTGGGTTGGGGAGATTCACCTGCCAATGCCACGGGCCAGTTATAAGTGTACGATGCCACCAGCGACCAATTCTTTTTGGTGATGCGCAGTGGCACCGTAACTGCGTAGTTCATCAATCCAAAAACATTTTTATCAACCTGCTGTACCTGCGGCAGTCTTCGCCTAATCCGCACGGCAGATCCGGGCGCCAGTTGCACGCTGGTGATGGTAGAATTGCCGTACAACATTTGAAACATGGGCGTAAACGAAATCCTATCGAGACCGATAAAATTGTATTTGCGCAAATTCAACACCAGGGCAGGACTGAGCCGATGTGCCTGCTCGTCACCAAAGTAAAAGGAATAATCAAGCCGAAAGGTAAATGGCTTGAAGTCTACGAAGTTGGAAATGCCCGCCATATTGGTGAGGGGATTTTCCACATTGATGTCTTGGTTATTGTAGAAGAGCCGGTCGTAAGAAACCATGAACGAATAATGGTTGCCAATGCCTTTGAGGTAGCCCACGGACGCAATGGTTAAATACAGCGCGGGGTTGTATGCTTCACTCCAATATGCAGTTACATCGCCATACACGCCCGACTTGTGGTAAAAGGACGCGCCCGCGGTGGCGCCATATTGATTAACGCCAATCGTGCGGCCAGCAGAAACGATGTTGCTATTGAAGCCAGCTCTCAACACCAGTGATGCATGGAGTTTTGCCGGTGCATTCAACAAGCTGTCGATCATAGAGAAAATAGAAAGAGAATCGGTGGCGGCAAAGATGCTATCAATTTTTGCCATCGCCAGTGAGTCTTCAAACGCTTTTGCGGTCAACGAATCGCGTTGTTGACCATGTGCGGAAAATGCAAAAGCCATCACGGTAGCGATGGCTATGATTAGCTTGTGCAACATCACTAGTTATTCTTCTCTCGTTGCCGTTGCTCCATTCTGTTTTTTATAGCCTCTTGCCGTTGTTCACGCATCTCTTGCCGCTCTTGCAAGCGTTGCATCAAAATCCGCGTAAACTCTTGCTCTGCTTTCGGTAGGGTAAGCAGTTGCTGTGCTGAGATTACGTTCAGCAACCGTTCAGAGTATTTTTTCTCCAAGTCTACATTTTGTTGCTTTAGTTCTAATCCCAACTTAATCAAAGCTTGTTCGCGGTCAGCTTTTGTTCTGTTGGGGTCTTGCGTACGTTCTGCCTGGCGAAATTGCTTACGCAGTTCGGCACGTTGCTCTGCAAACTCACGGTAGATAGGCCAAAATTTCTCCGCTTGTGCAGGGGTCAACTTCAACTTTTCTGAAATGAGGGCAATGCGTGCTGCTTGAATTTTCTCTCGCACCTTGGGGTCTTGCTTGTCTAGCTCAGCATCTTGGCCAAAGACCAGGTAACTCGCACCCATCATCAATACCCATGCCAATAACTTTTTCATATCCTTAAATATTAATATCAAATTCATTTGCAATTGCATCCAAGTCTTCAGCAGAAATATTGTCCAGCGGCTTCTGCATGTTGTCTAGATTAACATCGCTTAGCGTAGCTTGTTCCAAAAGGTCTTCCGTGGTGATACCTTCATCTTCCAAGAAAGCTACAAGCTCTTGTGAGGACACGTTGTTCAATGCTGAGAGCGGATCGCCCGAGCGATTGGATTGGTTGTTCCACAAAAGCACAGCGGCAACGCCAACGGCCAACACTGGCAACGCGTATCGCAGTGCCAACTTGCCAAGACTGAAAGCTGGCCTTTCAGCAGATTTCTGGCCTTCAATTCGAGCTTGAATACGCATGGGCAACTCTTCGAAATACCCATCGGGCACCTTCAATGCCTGTTTTTTCGGTATGTCTTCTAAGCGTGCCATTTTTATCGTTTTTTTTCCCTTCGACTTTAATTTTGCTTTCAAGTTTAATCTGCCCCCAAATATTCCTCAATTTTTTTAACTGCGTGGTGATAACTCGCCTTCAAAGCCCCTACACTGGTATCGGTGATCTCCGAAATTTGCTCGTATGCAAGGTCATCAAAGTACTTCATGTTAAATACAAGGCGTTGTTTTTCAGGTAGTTGCAAAATAGCCTTTTGCAGCTTTTTTTGTATTTCGTCACCGTTTAAGTCAGGGTCGTTGTCGATTTTTGTGGTTAGTTGTTGGGTTACGTCTTCAATGGGCAGAAAAAAACGTTTCTTTTTCCGGTTAAGAAAACTCAAACATTCATTGGTTGCTATGCGGTAAATCCAGGTGAACAACTGCGAG
>DHLV01000174.1:22844-30298 GCA_002405445.1 Flammeovirgaceae bacterium UBA4659
CTTCGCGAAACGAATCGATGTACTTGTGGATTTTGATGAACACTTCTTGGGTCAAATCATCGGCATCGTCATGGTCGATGACCATTTTGCGTACATGCCAATATACCCGCTTCTGGTAGGTGCGCACGAGCATATTGAACCCGTAATTGCGGGTTTCGATGTTGCGTATTTTTAAGAGGAGGTCCTTGTCTTCCAAGTGGATGAGCCGAAAATCAGTTTGTTAGACGAAAGTTAGGGAAAAGGTTTAACCAAAAATTGCTGCAGATTTACTGATTTATGTTTTTCATCAATTGATGCCTTGTAGGTGTTTGCGCAACTCTCCAGACCCTGGCTACAGTGTCTGTCAAGTACTTTACATCTTATTGCAGAAGATGTCTCGCTATCGCTCGATATGACATTAGGAGGGCGAGACAATCTTTTTTGTCATGCCGAGGTACGAGGCTTCCTTTTACCGTAAATGATGTCTCACTGTCGTTCGACATGACAAACCATAAAAAAGGAAACCATCTAGTAAATTTCGTTCAAAGCATCGACCAGCAATTCATACTGCTCCTTTGAGTGTGCCGGGAAGTTGGCAAACCGCAGGTGCGTTTTCTTCAACTCGCCATAGCCATCGCCCGGGTACAGGCCCTGCGCTTCAAGTTGTTTACGAACGGTTTCTGTGTGCTCGCCACAATGCGCAATGATTACGGTGGGCGAACGCCAGGCTGTATCTGTCACAAAAGGTTTGATCAGCGCATGTTGTTGTAAGGTTTGGTACAGCAACGTGGATTTATACTCTGTTTCTCTGCGGATAATGTGAATACCGCGATGTAGAAAATCTTCCGCCACATAACCCAATGTATAAATGGCCAGCATGTTAGGCGTGGCAGGCGTTTGGTTCTTCAGCGTAAACTCATGCAAACTCAAGAGGCTGTGGTACGAGCCCGCATTGACACCTGTGGCTTGCACCTTTTTGGCTTTTTCTACGCAGCGGTTGTTGTAGATCCACACGCCCAGTCCGGCCGGCATGCCGAACCCTTTCTGTACTGAAAAGAAAACGGAGTCAATGTGATCAAAATTGAAAGCAGGGTAGGGTACCGATGAAACGGCATCAACAATAATCAACGCATTTGGAAATTGTGCACGCACGTTTGCCATGTAAGTAAGCGGCATGGCAACGCCTGTGCTGGTTTCATTATGGGTGAGCGCGATCAGCTCAGGCTCATTGGCCGCAATTATCGGTTCAAAGCCTTTTCCGGATGGCACTTCTATTTTGGTTGCTTTCTTTTTTTGCTGAAGGGCAGTCTCGAAAAACTTTTTCGAAAATGCCCCATTGACCAGGTGCAAGCAGTTTTCGATTACCAAGCTTTGAATGGACCGCTCCCACACCTCGCTGGCTGAGGTGGTGAAGGCGATGTGAAAATGATCGGGCACCGAAATCAGTTGGCGCAGGTTAGCAACCGTGCGCTGATAGGCATGTTGAAATTCTTTACTTCGGTGCGAGATGGAGGGAAACCCCTCACGAAATGCCTTGCGGGTATGGTCTTCTACCGTGAAAAAAAGTTGAGAGGGGCCCGGGGCGAAATCTGCAGCTTTGGTCATGGGCGTGAATAAGGGCGCAAATTTAGTAATATGTTGTTCAAAGTTCTTGCGATCAGCGAGATGACCGTTTTCATCTATCCGCGGCTAAGATGATCAAAGTCATGGTGCCAATCGATCGCAGGTTCTACCTTAGAGCCATGAAGATTTTCAAATACCGATCGATTGCTACGTCCGCATTTTTTTTGTTTTTGAACTGCTGTCGCGAAAATTCTGATGAGGCAGTGAAAATATGTGCTTCTCGTTGTTCAGCATCTGCACCCTGGGTAGTTGAAAGTTTGGATTTGGGTAACCCCTGCTTTGCAAACCGCGACTCGTGCATCAGGTGGACTCAAACCCATGGATACGGTGGTAAGCCTTGCGTGAATTGTAGCCGGTAAACCGCTGAATGCATGGTGAGACAGTGGTGAGTATCTGCTGTTTTTCGTGCCTATGATACAACCAAGTATAGGTTTCCACAGTTTTGGGTGATGGGTTAGAGGATTCCTCACGGGTTTGTTTTGGTTCCGGTAATCATTGATCAAAGCGGATTGGCACTATTGAAAGTAGCCTGATATTACTTATTTTTACAGCGAAATCCACTCGGGTTTGGGACACGTTTTTGGAACTTAACAATAAAAACAATACCGAGTGAAGCTGCTTTTCAAAATCAGGCCTCATGCTGGCGGTTGCCGTCAGTACCTCGACCAAAAATCAGGTTAACAGAAGAAGGTTGCGAAGGGTGGCAGCTCAAAACTTGTCGTAATATGGGGTTCTAAAACACCCTTCCAAACTTGTAGTGGATTTTGCTTTTTTTACCGATGAGAGCACTGTCTTTTTTTGCGTTGGCGTTGGCGCTGGTCGGATGCGGACCGGATTTGGAAGCGGACAAATACGCCATTGGCAGTGTGCAGTGGCAAGACCTTGAGGACTATTCATTCCACTATGACAATGGGAAACTGCGATCCATTTCGGTTACTGATGGCACGTCAATCCAATATCAATATTTCAATGATTCCGTTCAGGTGCGGTTTGTGAGCGCTGGCGGTGTTGTCACACGTTTTACAACACTTGTTTTTACGGTAGCGGAAACGCTCTCGAAACTAAGAACCCGGTGGCGTTACAATGGCGTTTTTTACAGAGACTCGATATTGTTCAATCAAATCAACTTCAAGCTGCAATCGATCACATGGAAGGGCGTTAGTTACGCGGTTTCATTTAGAGACGAAAATATTACGAATATCAGAAGAAATGTCGTTGCACTTGGAAACGTTGATCTCAGCTATGATCAGGTCACCAACCCGTTCAGGGGAGTTTACTGGGTGGATGAATTTATCAAGGTAAACCAGTCGGGTGCCCCCACCATACAATTCAACGCAATAGCGCGTTACTTTTCGGCAAATAACATCGCGTATTCTGAGGGAACTATTTTTTCAACGAAGCTGAAAGAGAAGTACACTTACAACTATCTGTATGGAATTTTGCCAAAGTCGGTCAATAAAGATGAGGAATTGAATAAAACCGTAACCATCGATTTGATTTACATCGCCCTGATTGTTTACAAAAGAAGAGACCCTAGTACAGCACCCTGAACTTGATGGTGTGCTCAATGGCTCGTAGGTCTTTGATGACATCTTTGTGATACTCCTTGTTGATGTCCGTAATCACGTAACCAATATGCTCGTTCGTTTTTAGATATTGGCCAACAATGTTAATGCCACGATCAGCCAGTACTTTGTTGATTTGTGCCAAAATGCCTGGCACATTATTGTGGATGTGTATCAAACGATGTGCATTTTCTAGCGTGGGTAGCGTGAGGTTTGGAAAATTTACACTATTGCTGGTACTGCCGGTGTTGATATAATCCATCATCTTGCCCGGTACAAAATTGCCAATGTTTTCTTGTGCCTCGCTGGTGCTGCCGCCAATATGCGGAGACAAAATGGTGTTGGGCAAGCCCCGCAACTCAGATACAAATTCTTCATCGTTGCTGATGGGTTCGTATGGAAATACGTCAACAGAGCAGCCTGCCACCTTACCGCTTAGTATGCTTGCGCGCAAGGCTTTTACGTCTACCACGTGGCCGCGGCTTAAATTCAAAAAGATCACCCCTTTCTTCATCCAATTGAATTCTGCCTCTCCAATCAGGTTGGTGTTGGCTTCGCGGCCATCTACATGCAGTGTTACCACATCCGCTTGCGCGAGGAGTTCTTTCAGTGACCGGCACTTGGTGGCATTGCCCAACGCCAGTTTCTCTTCGCGGTCGTAATATAAGATTTTCATGCCCAGGTTTTCGGCCAAAACAGAAAGTTGAGAACCAATATTGCCGTAGCCCACGATCCCGAGTTTTTTGCCGCGTATTTCAAAGCTACCCTTTGCTGATTTATCCCATTTGCCTTCGTGCATTTTGGCCGACTTGTCGATGATGTTGCGCATGAGCAAGATCATTTCGGCAATGGCCAACTCTACCACCGAGCGTGTATTGCTGAAGGGTGCATTAAATACGGCTATGCCTTTTTTGGTGGCGGCTTTCAGGTCAATTTGATTGGTGCCAATACAGAAAGCCCCAATCACCATCAAACGGTTGGCGCTATCGATCACTTTGGGTGTTACCTGGGTCTTTGAGCGTATGCCCAACACCGACACATTTTTGATTTTTTCGCAAAGCTCATCTTCATCTAAGCCGGCCGGGTAAGATTCAACATTGAACCCTTCAGATTTCATCAGCTCGATGGCCACAGGGTGTACGTTCTCCAGCAACAGCACATTGATGCGGTTTTTTGGATAGGAGATAGCCGTGTTCAACTTGTTGAGGTACAAAAATTCATCAAGGCTTGGTGCCACATGATCGGCCTTGTTCAGCACGCTGGCGCGTTCAACGTTTTCGGTGAATGCATAAAATTTGTTGGCCAGCCCTGCGTGCTTGATTTCATAATCGGTGTAGCCATCACCAATCACGTACACATCGCCAGGCAGATTAAGCTTTTTGAGTTGTTGTACTTTTCCATTGTTGGCCGACAGCGGATTATCCAGATCGAAACCAATCACTTTTTCGCGTTCGTCAAAAATAAATTCATTTGCTAAAATATTTTCCGATAGTATGCCGTACTCTGTTACCACAGGTTCTATGAATTCGCGAAAGCCATTACTGATGATGTAAATGTTGTTTGCGTGTGTCTCAAAAAAGTCCTTGTTGCGTTTAAAGGACTCTGAGACCATTTCTTTGAGTTTTTTCACCAAAGGAATTAAATGCCTTTTCTCAGGCTGCAAAATCTCGAGACGCTTGTCAATTGACTCACGCAGAGAAAGTTTTCCTTCCATGCCCAGGTTGGTGATTTCGGCAATTTGCTTTTTTAGCCGATCGCTGTCCGGGTACTCCTTCAGCACAATATCGGCCAGCACGTCAAACGCCTCGACTTTCGTAAATGTGCTGTCGAAATCGATTACGAAATACCATTTGAGCTTTACATCGTTGCCCATGCGAACAAAAATAGCAACTGTCAACTTGCCCTCCTAAAACTGAAAATAAATAAAGGGCTGAATATCGGCCGATTTCATTTGAAGCACCAAGGCAATCATCAAAATCATCAATGCGGCTTTGCCAACAAGTGGTAGTTTGGTAAGCAGTTGCTGACCTCTGATCTCCCAGGTTACAGGCACCATGTGCAGTAGGTAGCCCAGCGCCATCAATACAGCCACTACTGGATAACCGGCAATGAGATCAAGAATCACCGAAGGCTTGAGGTGGTATAGTATTTGGTAAAGCATTTGCCCTGCCATTTCCAGGTTTTCTGCCCGGAAAAAAATCCAACAAAAGCAAACGAAGTGAAAAGTGACGAATACACCGATGCCCTTTATAAAAGGTGACGTCCATGGCGGAATTCTGATCGGGAGGGCCAGAAAATATTTGTGCACCGCAAGTGCAAAGCCATGTAAGGCTCCCCACAAAATGAATCGGCCCGAGGCCCCATGCCAAAGCCCGCCAAGTACCATGGTGATAATAAGATTAACGTAGGTGCGAAAAATTCCTTTCCGATTTCCCCCAAGGGAGATGTATAGATAATCTTTCAACCAGGTGGACAGAGAGATATGCCACCTGCGCCAAAAGTCAGTAATGTTGGAGGCCTGATAGGGTGATTTAAAATTTTCGCTGAAGTGAAAGCCAAGTACCAAAGCAATGCCGATGGCCATGTCAGAATATCCTGAAAAGTCGCAATAGATTTGTAAGGCATAACCGTAGAGACCAAATAAATTTTCCAACCCAGAATACAATGAGGGGGCATCAAAGATACGATCTACAAAGTTCAGGCTGATGAAATTGGAGATCACAGCCTTTTTAAAGAGCCCTGTGCTGATGAGATAAACGCCACGGCCCACCATCTCTTGTGTAACAATGGTGGGGCGGTGAATTTGCGGCAGAAACTCCGAGGCTCGTACAATAGGGCCCGCTACGAGTTGCGGAAAAAATGAAACAAAAAATGCGTAGTCTACCAGGCTATTGACGGGTTTTAACTGCCTGCGGTACACATCTATCGTGTAGCTCATCGATTGGAATGTGAAAAATGAAATCCCAACCGGCAAAAAAATGTCAACATGCCGAACGGTTGCGCCTGTTGACATAGTGATAATTTCAAATAACAAGTTGGTGTATTTGAAGTAACCCAACACACCAAGGTTGGCCACAATCGAGAAAATCAACAAAGCCTTTCGTTTGATCGGGTTGCGCTGCTGATCGATCCAGGCGGCTAGTTGAAAGTCTACACCGGTAGTGGCGAGTAGCAGCAGAAAGTACCATCCACTTGATTTGTAATAGAAATAGATAGAGAATATCGTTACATAGATGATTTTTGCTTTGTTACTTTGCTGCAGCAAGGCATATCCAACCACAAAAAATGCAAACAAGAATAAAAAGAACCCACTGTTGAAAATCATCGGCTCTTGAGCGTGATAAGAAAACTGCTCGAGCAGCTTATGGATGTCGATATTGAACATACTCGTTATACGCTTTGATGATGGCTGCAAAAAATAAACTCCCCTGTAATGTGTAACCTGCTTTGGTGAAATGAACCCCGTCACTTTGTAGCAACTTGCCCTTTTTCCAATGGTCTGCTGCATGTTTACCACCAGCCACTTCGTATAAATCCCAATAGGCCCAACCATTTTTTTCGCAGGTCTCAATAATTTTCCTGCGCACCATTTCTATTCCCGGATTTCTGCGGGTACGCTTTTTATAAAAGTCAGCCGTGGTGGTAAAAATAAACCTCGTTTGAGGGTTGTGCCTCTTCAGCTTTTCTGAGAATTTGTTGAGATGATCCTCAAATTGGGGGTCTAAGTAGGGGTATTCAATTGCCTCGTTGGTGCCGAGCGAAATGACAATCAAGTCCGGCAGCAGCAAAGATGTTTGACTGAAAAACTGATTTGCCACTGCATAGTGCCTGAACTTCGCACCGTTACCGCCAACGGAGTGGTACAAAACCCCGGGCTTTTGGTTTTCGAGGCTCAAGCCAAACAAAGTGAATTGATTTTGATTAGGCAAAGGAGCCAAGCATTGCAGTTCCAATGTGTTCACGGGGTAGGGCAGTAGCACGGTTAATGCGTTTGGTAATCCGTTCCATATAAATGAGCCTGCAAATGCCAAATCCTGCTGTGCCGAATCACGTAAGGCCATGTTGAAACTGGAAGAATCTTTTTGATAGAATAGCGTCACCTTATTGAATGCATAATTGAGGCCGTTCTGGTTTATCGTGCGGATGCTGATTTTTGCATGGGGCTGTACTGTTTTGAGTGTCATCGCACCTATGCCGATGGGTAGCGCATGATCTGTAAAAATGATCCTTTTGCTTTCCCATAGCGATGGGGTGGACGAATAGATGTTCATTGGTTCGTTTGTTCTG
>DHLV01000174.1:30429-31805 GCA_002405445.1 Flammeovirgaceae bacterium UBA4659
CAGACCCTTCCGGGAAAGATCAATCCTCTGCCGGCATTGCCAAACTCTTTTTGCATCAGCCCACGAATCTCACTGGTAAGAAAATCAGCTTGAATGTGTGAGTCTCCAATATGTAAAACGCTGATGATTTGATTCGATTGTTGTTTGTGTACATACAGCTTTTCAAAAAACGAAGCCAAAGAGGTGCTGTTGGTGATTTCATTTTTTTCGTATTGGATGAAACTGTATTCATTTGGCTGCGCCAATGCAATGGTATCTTGCGCAAAGCCACCGATGCCAGAAAGCAGTATGTAACTAATGATCGCCCACTTTCCCATATCTGTTCTTTTCAAATAAAATTGCATGCGCCAACTTCACGGCTATTCTTCGTCCGCCCCAGTAGGTGAGGTGTGTGTAGTCTTTTGCCGCCAGGGCGGGCTTGGCATCTACATACTTTACAATACTGTTTTCGCCTCCCATGGCTTCATACATGTCCCAAAATGTGATGTTTGTTTTTTGAGCGATTCTGCGTTGCACGTCTCGCAGCAAAGGCACATCTGGGTAGGTAACAAATTTGCCATTTTGATTAGATGCCCGATCGCTTACTCCAACCAGCAAAAAACTGGCCTCCGGAAAGATCCTTTTTAGGCGGTTGACTGTGCGCACCATGCTGATCTCATATCCGGTAAAGTTTGTTGAGTCTGTGAGGCTTACCACATTGAGCCCGTATTGGAGTATGATCAAACGATATTGTTGGAGTGCATTGAATTGTGATAGCTGATGATCCGGGATCAAATTGAAGCCCAGACCGGAGTTGCCCCGCATCGATAAATTGTCTACAAAAACTCCTGCGGGAGTCTCAAACGAAGCACCATACAGTTTAAGGCTGTCAGGGTGTGTGAACACTAATTTGATGCTTGCAGCTTTTATCTTTGTCACCGTTAGGCATTTTACACGATCACCGCCCTCAAGCGTAGTTGTCATCCGAAGTGTATCATTGATAATACAGTCCATCTGGCGGGTGTCAGTCGTTTGGTAAAACAATCGCATAACGTCAAAGTGGGTCGGTCTCTTTTTTGCGGGGCGATATTCTGCGTATGCACCGGCAGTGGGTTTGAAGCAATACCCCGAAAGACCCAACGGGAAACGATCATCACGTGGGCCCATTACAGAGTACGTTTCAATATTTTCAAAATCATGCTGAATGCTTGTTCTGAAGTTGGCCACCTCCGAAGCCAGCGGCACGTATCCCACACCTTGGCCACCAAACAAATGCTGCAGCGTATCGCGGAAGCTCATTGTAAGAAGGTCTCCCTCAATAAATGAATCTCCGAAAACAGCGATGCGCACGGCCTGGTCTTTCGTGTGATCGAGTGAGTGGAAGAACCACTTCATGT
>DHLV01000160.1:0-6895 GCA_002405445.1 Flammeovirgaceae bacterium UBA4659
CCGAGATGGGCGTAGTGCGCCCCAATGACAATGGGAAAGGGAGCTTGATTATCAATATAACCGGCCAGATTAAAACTGATACCCTCTTTACCCGTACCGTGCGCCCCGGTTTTGAAAGTGAACTTCTGCGTGTAAGCATTGCCATCGCCTTTCGGTATCAATTTCAACTCTTTCCATTGACTTTGCACGTATGCCAAGGCCAATTTTTCACCGGCAGTGCCCGTTCCGCGCCCTTCCAGTGAATCGTTGGAAAGCACCTTGATGTGCCGTAAAATATTTTGCGAGGATATCTGGCAGTAGACAGATGTTTGTCCAAAAACAAAAATGAAGCACAATAGGTATTTCATGAGGCAATGAAATGATGATACTTCCGAAATTTACATTTTTTTACTCTCTCTGAAATCATTTACTTTTGAAAAAAACGGGTTTATAACATGGCATATCCTAAGATCGTTTTGCTTACCGACTTCTCACATTTGTCCAAAGTGGCGATGGAATACGCCATTCGCATGGGCGGCCCCGTGAAGGCTGAATTTACCATCCTCAACGTTACCAGGTTTGATGGTGTGCCAAAAGCGAATCTGCGCACCAGGCAAATTGAAAAAGCGCTCATCACTATATCTGAGGAGGAAGGCGCAAAGCTGATTGCCGAGCTAAAGGAGAAAGTGAAGGGTGACTATAAGATTGAATTTAAGTCGATCAAGTCGCATACCGTTGCTGAGATGGTGAAACGCTACACCGCCAGGCACAAAGTGAATGTTGTAGCGATGGGCTCTCGCAATGCATCCGTTCTCAAGAAAGTACGGCTTGGTGGCACCACAGTTTCGGTAATCGATGATAGCCATGTGCCGGTGCTGGCAATACCGGAGTTTGCCCGGTTCAGGAATTTCGAGCGAATCGTGTATGCCTCCGACTTAAAAGACACACAAAAGGAATTGAACATTGTGATAGAGTTTGCCAAGATCTACGGCTCTCACGTTCACATGGTACACGTGGTGAACGCCATGGACAAAAAAGTGGAACACGCCAAGCAGGCAGTGGAAGAGATGATCAGGAAGTCAGGCTATGGTAAAATCGATTTCAGGGTGATGTTGGATGACAATATACCGCATGCCATCGACAGCTTTATCAAAGAAACCAAGGCAGACCTGCTCACGACATTTACCCACAAGTTGAGCTTAGAAGAGAAACTATTTGCCAAGAGTGTGACCAGAACACTCGCTTACCTGGGCAACATACCTTTGTTGGCGATCAAGAGAAAATAGGCCGGTATGGTTGTTAGCTACCCGCAAACAGAAACAGGCTATCATCTTCAGCTCTTTCTGGCCAACAAAAACCGATACGTGGCCAACCCGATAATCGACAGGCAACAGGCAATTACAAAAAGTTTTTCTGCATCAAACCAATCGATGGGGCGGTCTTCCAGCTTTGGATCGGTGATCACACTATGTAAGACCAGCGGCACGGCTGCAAAGTAGCTGAGAAAGTGAAGGGTACGCCACGTTGCTGATTTCAGCTTGTCCCTGTAAAAAGAACTGATAACAACTACACCAATCAGGTACAAAGCCACCGAACCAAACGTATTGGCCAGCGGTTGGTGCTGCGTCCAAACGGGCAACAGCAAGTCACCCCAGGTAAACCCTGATTTCGGATCAAGTGGAATAAGAACAATATGCAACAAAATGCCAATCGCGGCTGAGTAGCCTGTGAATTTGTGCAGCTGTAAAAAGGAAATGCCGTAGGGCAGGGGAAACTCGCGGTTTGTCCAAATGAAAATGCCAACCAGGAAATTTGCAGCCAGTGCGGCCAACGCAATCATGCCGATGATGCCTGAGAGTTCAATCGTCTCCATCTATGTTACTTGTTGATGTGTTGACGTTTTAGACGCGTTAACGGTGAAGCGTTCCATCCGGGTTTCATATTTTATGCAGTCACGTCTAAAACTCAGCACTCTTCGGAAACCTCGGGTAGGGAATGACATCGCGGATATTGGTCATGCCCGTCACAAACAAAATCAACCGCTCAAAGCCCAGACCGAAGCCTGCATGGGGTGCAGATCCGAACTTTCGAAGGTCCAGATACCACCACAAGTCCTTTTCAGGCAGATTCATCTCATGCACACGCTTCAATAACTGGTCATAGCGCTCTTCGCGCTGCGACCCGCCAATGATTTCACCTATCCCCGGAAACAGTACATCCATGGCTGCCACGGTTTTGCCGTCATCATTTTGGCGCATGTAAAATGCCTTGATGTCCTTCGGATAATCGTAAAGAATCACCGGTTTCTTAAAATGCTTTTCAACCAGATAGCGCTCATGTTCCGACTGCAAATCAACGCCCCATTGGTCTACCAGATAGTGAAACTTTTTCTTTTTGTTTGGATTTGAGTTCCGCAAAATGTCTATTGCTTCAGTGTAGGTCAATCGCTGAAAGTCATTTTCAATTACAAATCTCAAGCGCTCGAGCAGGCTCAGTTCGCTCCTTTGTTCTTGTGGCTTGGTAGCCTCTTCTTCGTGTGCACGCTTATTCAAAAATTCCAGATCATCCTTGCAGTGATCGAGTGCGTATCGCACCAGATATTGCAGCAGGTCTGTAGCCAACTGCATGTTGTCGGTGATGTCGTAGAAAGCCATCTCTGGCTCAATCATCCAAAACTCAGCCAGGTGGCGTGTGGTGTTCGAGTTTTCCGCGCGAAACGTAGGTCCGAAGGTATAGATGTCGCCTAACGCCAACGCATAAGTTTCACCCTCTAGCTGGCCAGACACCGTAAGGTTTGTCTCGCGACCAAAAAAATCTTCTTTATGATCCACGTGCCCGCTTTCGTCACGGGGTGGGTTGTTGATGTTCAACGTTGTTACCCGAAACATATCCCCTGCACCTTCCGCATCAGAACCGGTGATGATAGGCGTGTGTACATACGTAAATCCCCGTTCGTTAAAAAAATGATGGATGGCAAACGCCATGGCGTGGCGCACGCGCATCACTGCGCTGATAGTGTTAGTGCGCACCCGCAAATGGGCCTTCTCCCGCAGAAACTCGAGCGAATGTTTTTTGGGTTGCAGCGGAAACTCCTCGGGATCGCTGTCTCCCAATACAGTCAGTTGGTTCACTTTTATCTCTACGGCTTGCCCTTTTCCAACGGAAGCGATTAACTCACCCTCCACCGAAATACACGCACCTGTTGTAATCCGTTTGAGCAACGTGTCGTCAAACGTATTCAGTGCGACCACCGCCTGGATGTTGTTGATGGTAGATCCATCGTTTATCGCAATAAACTGGTTGTTACGAAAAGTTCGCACCCAACCTTGTGCCTTTACCGTTTGCCCCTGCGGGGCCGAAGAAAGTATCTCTTTGATCTTTGTGCGTTGCATAAAGCGCAAATCTAAAAGCTAAAATGTCAATTGTAAAATCTTCAGTATTTTTCTGGCTGTGTTTTTGCTACACGTGCCAATGTGGTAAATTTGAGCGTAAATCGATTGCATGCAGCGCCTAGGTCTCAGTCAGTCACTCCAACAAAAGCTGTCGCCCCAGCAGATCCAGTTCATCAAACTGCTGCAGGTGCCCACGGCCGAACTGGAGGCACGCATTGAGGAAGAACTGGAGCTAAATCCTGTGTTGGAACAAGGTGACGAAGAAGAGGAGCCATCCGTTGATAATCAACAAGATGAAGCCAGCGATGAAGAGGCTGCGCAGGAGGAGAAAAATGATGAGCTCGACATAGACGACTATCTGCGTGACGATGACTATGCCAGCTACAAAACCAACACCGACAATAGCGATGACGATGATGACCGGGAGATGCCCATGGCTACAGGCACATCATTACAAGAAACACTGCTCACCCAGTTAGGCTTTTTGGGATTGGACGACCGCCAGGCAGCCATTGGCAAACAACTGATCGGAAGCATTGAGGGAGACGGCTACATCCGCAGAGAACTGGAGTCAATCGTAAACGATCTGGCATTTTCTCAGGGTATCGATACTTCCTTAGCAGAGGTAGAAAGCATTCTCAAGAAGATTCAAATGTTTGACCCGGCCGGCATTGCAGCCCGTCATTTGCAGGAATGTCTGCAACTGCAATTAGAACGCATGGACGATGGTCAGGATGTGGATGTGATTGTCGCCAAGCGAATTCTGGCTGAGTGTTATGAGGAGTTTACCAAAAAGCATTATGCCAAAATTCAAAAGAAGCTCGATCTCGATGACGAAGATTACATCAAAGATGCCATCGAATTGATTGTTCGACTGAACCCGAAGCCAGGTGGAGAAGTGGCCGCTGGTATGGTAAAAAATCAATACGTAATCCCCGATTTTATTTTAGTCAACAACAACGGCAAGTTAGAGTTGTCACTGAATTCACGCAATGCTCCGGAGTTGCGCATCAGTCGCTCGTATTCAAACATGATGCAAGCATACGACCGGAGCGACAAGAAAGACAAGAAGCTGAAAGAGGCGGTTACGTTTGTAAAGCAAAAACTGGATGCAGCGAAATGGTTTATTGATGCCATCAAACAACGCCAGCACACTTTACTGCGAACCATGCGGGCGATCGTGGATTTCCAATACGATTATTTTCAGGACGGTGACGAAACAAAGTTGAAACCGATGATCTTGAAAGACATCGCGCAAATTATTGGTATGGACATTTCCACTGTGAGCCGGGTGGCCAGCAGCAAAACTGTTCAAACCGATTTCGGGATATATCCTTTAAAGTACTTCTTCTCAGAGGGTATTGCCACGGATTCAGGTGAAGAAGTGAGCAGCCGCGAAGTGAAGCAGATTATCAAAGATTTGATTGACAGCGAAGACAAGAGCAAACCTTACCCTGACGATAAGTTAGAAGACTTACTCAATGCCAAAGGCTACAACATCGCCAGGCGCACGGTGGCAAAGTACCGCGAGCAGTTGAATATTCCGGTAGCACGTTTGAGAAGGGAGATATGATCGCTAGACCAGTCGCACAGTTGATCTCATACGTTTTTCATCCGTTGCTGCTTGCCACCTATTTGGTCATTTTCTTAAGCATGTATTTTCCGGCCATGGTGATGGCTGACCGTGGAAAAGCCTGGGTGATCACCGCTTTTGTTTTTGTGTTTACTTGTCTGTTGCCAACAATGAATTTGCTGATGCTTCGATCTTTCAAAACCATCGGGTCCCTCACAATGGAAAGTCGTAAAGAGAGGATTTTTCCTTTTGTGATGATCACCGTGATTTATGGCGTGATTGCTTACCTTTTTTACAATAACCTGCCGTTTTTAAAACTGAACAAGCTCATGTTGGTTGTTTTTGCTTTAGTGCTGGTGTCGCTGCTGATCACACTTTTTTTTAAGATCAGTATCCACAGCCTGTCGATAGCAGGTGCTGTGGGGATTGTGATACCGCTCAACAAAGCGATGGAAGAACCCTGCTTGCTGATACCCACCGCAGTGCTGATCGTATTGGCCGGGGTGGTGATGTCTGCCAGGCTGGTACTGGGCGCACACACGCTGCGCGAAGTGTTGTACGGTGCCATGGTGGGGTTGGTCATCGGCTATGTAGGCGTGATGGCGCTTTTTTAGACGATTCTTTCGTAATTGCCATTAATCAAATAACAATAAAACCAAATGGACTTCAAGTTTATCACATACAGCAGCGGCAATGGCGTAGCCACCGTCACATTGAACCGCCCAGAAGTATACAACGCGTTAAATAACGCCATCACCTATGAGTTGCAGGATGCACTCAAGGCTGTAGCCAAAGACGATACCGTACGCGCGGTGGTGCTGACGGGGGCGGGCAAGGCATTTTGCTCAGGGCAGGATTTGAAGGATAGTGCCGCGCAAGGCAAACGATCGTTTCTCGATTCGTTGCACAAGCGGTATAATCCCATCGTGTTGGCCATGCGCAACTTACCCAAGCCTATTGTATGCCGGCTCAACGGAGTGGCAGCGGGGGCCGGTTGCTCGTTGGCATTGGCTTGCGATGTAATCGTGGCTTCGGAAGAGGCTAGCCTCATTGAGGTGTTTGTCAACATTGGTTTGGTGCCCGATTCAGGCTCGTCATTTTTTTTGCCCCGTTTAGTAGGCATGGCCAAGGCCTTTGAGATGTGCTCGTCAGGCAGTAAAGTGGCAGCCACAGAAGCGTTTAAAATGGGATTGGTGAACAAGGTGGTGGCGGTGACTGAGCTGGATGCAGCCGTAAAAACTTACACGGACTATTATGCCAACGCGCCTACCAAGGCTATTGGATTGATCAAAAAGATGCTGAATAAATCTGCTACCGCAAATCTGGAAGAGATGCTGGAGTACGAAGCCTATTGTCAGGAAATTGCAGGAGCTACAGCTGACCATCAAGAGGGTGTACAGGCATTTCTGGAAAAACGCAAGCCCGAATTCAAGGGCAGGTAATCACGGCACAGTAATCTAGAACCCGCTGATTGAAAGACCAATGGTCATCGTGCTCATGGTTGAATTTGACGGAGCCCTCGGTGTGTCAAAAACCGGAGTGATGTTGTAGTTGCCGAAGAGGCTGAAGTTTCCGATGCCCAAGCGCCCATAAAATCCATACCGAAAGGTATTTAACCCAAATTTCTGTTTGTCTTTGATCGTCTTATCTTCACCTGCCTCGCTGTAGGCAATTTTGGTGTGCGAATCAAACAAAAAGCCCACACGCAGCCCGGCAGACACGTGAAAGCTGCGGTTTAGGTCCTCGGGTTTGGTGTCAAATCGTAACTCAACAGGCATAAAGTCAAGGTAGTTCATTACCAACATGCTCTTATCAACGCTTACGTTTGGGTAAACTTCAGTAACGCGAACCAGATCATAACGGCCATCAGCATTTGGCAAACGCGGAAGTGTGTAGTTGTTTGAGAACTTGTAGCGCTCAAAACTCAATCCCAATCCGGGGTTGATACTGA
>DHLV01000160.1:7078-7246 GCA_002405445.1 Flammeovirgaceae bacterium UBA4659
GCTGGTAGTATAAGTTCAACGTGCGCGAACCCCAAACACCCTGATCGTAGTTGGCAGGCGTTGTTCCCTGTGCCGTATTAAAACCGAATTCAACGATAAACGACCCCGGGAGGTCAGGGCGCTTCACTTTCTTTGCTTCTTGCGCAAGCGAAAAAGAAATAGTGAAAA
>DHLV01000213.1 GCA_002405445.1 Flammeovirgaceae bacterium UBA4659
GATCGAGGTAAACGTTGCACCACCGTTGCTGCTTTTCCACACACCACCACCTCCGGTGCCTGCAAGTATAATTCTATCGTTGGTAGGGTGGAGCTCTAAGTCAGTGACGCGCCCACTCATTAATGCCGGGCCAATGTGGCGCGCTTTTAGGTCACCAAAAACTTCTTTCCCTTTGGTAATGGCGTTGGGGGTTTGGGCAGACGTGGACATACTGATGACCCACGCAAGAACAACTAGTAATTTATATTTCATCGTTGCTGTAAATTTTTGTTTGGTCAAAAAAAATACTCCAGCAGTCGCATAGATCGCTGAAGTATTCAATTATTTCTTCTCTTAGTTTCCGCTGGCAGGAAATGCAAATAATGAAGCTTCTACTTTGGGATTTAGTTCGATTTTTTCAACGACAATGTTGGCACCTCCAGGTTGTCCTTTTGCACCTTGCACTATCGTGAACGGAAACATTAGTCCGTTTACCTCTTGATAATCGCTGGTTTTGGTTTGGCTGATCATCCCTTTTGCAGGACCGGACGTCACTTCAGATTCCATCACAAGCGGAACATAATTCTCAGCATCAAAATAATAGTAGCTCACATTCTCAACTTCCTTTCCGTCCACTTTTGTAGGTTTTCTGGTAAGCTTAATCTTGAATGTTTCAGTGCCTTCAATGGTTTCTTTACCGACAAGTTCAATTTTGTAACCCTTCTTCTGATAATCCAGAAACGCGTCCGGAAAGTCTTTTGCTTCATTCATCTTATAGTTCTCAGTTGATTCAGCATCACTTTTCTCAGCTTTCATGGTTTGTTGATTGGTGCTCCACAAGGTTTTGCCGTCAAAGACGTTTTGGTTAAACTTCATTCCTTGAACCATAAGTAACGAATGGGTTCTTCCATCTTTTAACTGCACCACCTCCATCGGCAATTCCATTGTCTGTGCCTTGAGTTTGGCCGTCATCTTCACGCCTTGTAAGGCCTCCCATTTTGCTTTGCCACCTGTATTTTCGAAATACTTGTTGATGATCTCGTCAGCAGTTTGTGCCTTCGCAACAGCAAAACACACCACGGCCAACAGGGTAAGTACACTTTTTAACTTCATATAATTTGGGTTTTAGTTGATTAAATGAGAACTGTATTATCAGCCGCTAAGGTAGGTAAATTACACCGTCAACGAAACGACAACTCCTCAGACGAATTTTTTGGGATATTTGTTGCACGCAAAACGAATTAATTACAAGCAATGGCTCCTTTTTCAACTATTTTACACGTCTGTCCGTTATTTTAGCGCTTTAAAACTTAGCAGCACATGCGCTTTATCGCCATCGGCTTGATGTTATTTGCCTGTAGTCTGAGCACTGCCCAGGTGCTGACCCCAGCCCAATGGAGCTATTCCACTACCACCCAAAGCGTAAAAATTGGCGATGAGGTAGACTTAGTATTCAAGGCCAGCATCGATCACAACTGGTATCTCTACTCCACTGAATTTGACTGTGAAGATGGCCCGATCAAATTGACCTTTTCATTCGCGCCCGACCCCAGCTACGAATTGGTGGGCAAGGTGCAGCCGATGAACCCCATCGATAAGCACGATAATGCCTTTGAGTGCGATGTGAAGATCTTCAAAAAGACGGCTGAATTTCGGCAGCGTGTAAAAATACGGTCTGAGATGATCAATATTGCAGGAGACTTTGAATACCAGGTTTGCACGGAAATCACCGGGCAGTGCGTGCCTGGCAGCGGGCAATTTTTGTTCGACAATTCAAAGCTTCAGGTAAGTGGCATAGGCAAAAACTCAAAAGAGACAAATTCGAAACCTGCAATCGAACGCCCCAACACAGCTTCGATTGACTCAACAAAAATTGGAAGCCAACAACCCATCACAAGCAACCCACCACTATACTCTTTCAACGGCCCAATCCTCGACCCAACTTTGGTAAACGACCAAACGCAAAGCCAATCGCTGTGGGGCTTTATGTTCGTTGCATTTTTGGCAGGCTTGGCTGCACTAATCACACCGTGCGTCTTTCCAATGATACCCATGACGGTGAGTTTTTTTACCAATCGCGGCAGCAAAGCACAGGCACTCGTGTATGGGGTTTCAATCATCGTGATTTACACGCTGATTGGCGCGCTGCTTGCCCCCCTGATGGGCCCCGAGACGGCCAACCATCTGTCTACCGAGTGGATACCGAATCTGATTTTCTTTTCAGTTTTCATCGTGTTTGGCTTGTCGTTCTTGGGCCTGTTTGAAATCACGCTGCCAGGCTCGGTAATCAACAAGGTAGACCAGCAAGCGGAGAAGGGCGGATTCGGTGGCGTGTTCTTCATGGCCTTCACATTGGTTCTGGTTTCTTTTTCGTGTACAGGCCCGCTGGTAGGAAGCATTTTGGTTTCATCTGCCGGTGGTGAATTCTTAAAACCAATTGCAGGCATGTTTGCTTTTGCTGCGGCCTTCGCTATACCATTTACCTTGTTTGCGATCTTTCCGGGCTGGCTTAAGTCGTTGCCTAAGTCAGGCGGTTGGTTAAATACGGTGAAAGTGGTATTGGGATTTTTAGAAATTGCATTGGCATTCAAGTTCCTGAGCATTGCTGATCAGGCTTTCCATTGGAGAATGTTAGACCGCGAGGTGAACATCGCTATCTGGATTGCAATCGCGTTGCTGATGGGCATTTACCTGATGAAGGGCTTTCGTATGCCGGGCGACACCGGAAAAGATGCTGAAGGCAAAACGGTAAGCGTGCTGCGCGTTTCGTTGGCGATTGTGGTGTTCACATTTGCGATATACCTGATGCCCGGTATGTGGGGTGCACCGCTCAAATCTTTGGCAGGATACCTGCCCCCCCTGTCAACGCACGATTTTAACTTGTTGGACGCACAAGACAAACAAAACCCCAATACAATCTGTGACGTGCCAAAGTATGCCGATTTTCTCCACCTGCCCCACGGCATCAACGGATATTTTGATTACCGGCAGGCGATGGGATGCGCACGCGAGCAAAACAAACCCCTCTTCATCGACTTTACGGGCCATGGCTGTACCAACTGCCGCGAAATGGAAGCGCGTGTGTGGAGCGATCCGCAGGTATTGCAGCGTTTGAAGAATGATTACGTTGTAGTGGCCCTCTATGTAGATGACAAAACCATTCTGCCGGAGAGTGAATGGTACACCTCTGCATATGACAAAAAAGTGAAGAAAACCATTGGCAAGCAAAACGCAGATTTGCAGATTGCCAAATTGAACAATAATGCCCAGCCATTTTATGTGTTGGTGGGCAAAGACGAGCGCGTATTGATTTCACCAAAAACCCACGACTTGAAGGTTGAGAATTTCGTGCGCTTTTTGGATGAAGGAAAGCGAAAATACCAGACGCTGTTTAACGGCAAGTCACTTCGATAAATATGGAGTGGTGGGGTTTACTCTGAGGAAACCTTTTTCCTGGCGTTCTGAAATAGCTTTTTGTTTGCTTTGGCCAGTACTAGAGCAGGTTGTTGATATCTTCCTCGGAGGCTAGGCATTACGAATTGACAATTTTTTGCGCTAAACTTGCGGTTCGTTAACATTTTTTCTTTTGAAAAAAGGGTGGTTCCAATCTCGTTGGGCAAGGCATGTGGCGGCAGCATCGGCTGCTGGGGTAGGTTTGTTGGCTACTTTTTTTTGGATTGATGCGCACACATCTTTTTTTTCGAAATCCGGAGACTACGCGCTGGAGCCGGAGACCGCAAAGCAGATGCCGGCAATGCCCAAACCTGTTTTTTTATACGGGCTGGAAGTAACACAACTCAACGTGGTGGAAGATGTGGTAAAGCACAATGAACGTTTTTTTGAGTTGTTCAAAAATGCTCATGTGCCTGCTGCGGTTATGCAGCAGTTGCACACGCTGCCACGCAACAAATTTGATTTCAGAAAGGTGGCTGCCAACCGAAAGTACACATTGATTCATGCCAACGATTCCCTCAAAACAGTGCACGCGCTGGTGTATGAGCCAAACGCCATCGATTATGTGATTTTTCATTTGAAAGATTCGCTTCGCATAGAAGCCGGGCAGAGGGAGGTGGTGACAGAGGAAAAATCCATAGCGGGGCGTATTGAATCATCGTTGTCAGAGACAATCGAGCAATTGGATATTTCGCACGAACTTACCAACAAATTTGTAGACGTATTTGGCTGGCAAGTGGACTTTCAACGATTGCAAAAGGGCGACCAGTTTAAGTTGATTTACGAGGAAAAGTCAGTAGGGGGGAAACCCTATGCCATTGGCAACATTTTGGGAATCCACTTTGAGCATTTCGGCAACAGTTACTATGCATTTCCATTTGACCAGGGCGATGGGCTTGATTACTTTGATGAGCAAGGTAACAGTTTGAGAAAGGCGCTTTTGAAATACCCTATTGAGTTTACACGCATCAGTTCACGCTATTCGATGAGCCGGTTTCACCCGGTGGTAAAAGTATTTCGTCCACACCTGGGTACCGACTTTGCGGCACCTGCGGGCACACCGATTCGCAGCGTGGGGGATGGCATTGTTGAAGAAGCTCAATATACAGCCAATAACGGCAACTATGTGAAGATTCGGCACAATGCAACTTACACCACAGGTTACCTGCACATGTCTAAAATAGCATTGGGTATTACCGCTGGCGTACGTGTAAAGCAGAGCCAAACAATTGGTTTTGTAGGCAGCACCGGATTAGCCACCGGCCCTCACTTATGTTACCGATTTTGGCGCAATGGCGTACAGGTAGATGCCTTGCGTGTAGAACTGCCACCCTCTCAGCCGGTAAAAAAGGAAATGCTGGCAAACTTTCAGTTGGTGAAAGACGCATGCACCGAAAAGCTCAACACGATTGCTTTTCCCGGCCCGCCTGTGTCAGTAGTGGTGGCGGGCAACTAACCTGCTGTTTGCTATCTTTGTCCATCATCTTGGTATGCATGTGTTGAGGATTTTATTGTTTTTGCTTTTTGTGGCGGCTGGTGGTGTGGCTTTTTCGCAAAAAGTGAGCGTGGTACTAAGTGGAGGCGGGGCCAAAGGACTGGCACACGTTGGTGTGCTCAAGGCTCTGGAGGAAAACGAAATTCCGGTTGACAACCTGGTAGGCACCTCCATGGGTGGCATTGTGGCCGGTTGCTATGCTGCCGGCATGAGCCCCGACCAGATTGAAGACATCGTAACTTCCCCACAGTTTCTGGATTGGGTAAATGGTCGCTTTGAAAAAGGTCAGAGTTACTACTACTTTAAAAAAGACGATGACGCATCTTTCCTCAAAATCAATTTATCGCTCGATTCAACGTTTAGTTTTTTGGTCAATACCACCATTGCCAACGATCTCAGCTTGAATTTTGCGATGGCTGAAAAACTAGCCCAACCTTCAGCCATTTCAAAAAACAACTTCGACAGTTTGTTTGTGCCGCTGCGCATTATGGCGGCAGAGATATTCACCCAATCTGAGGTAGAGCTGAACAAAGGCGCCCTCAACGATGCGCTGCGGGCAACGCAAACAGTACCCTTTTTTTATAACCCGATCAGAATCGATGGTAAATACTTATTTGATGGAGGCGTCTATAACAATTTTCCCGTTGATGTGGCTCAAAGAACTTTCAGCCCCGATGTGATCATCGGCTCAAATGTTTCTTCTAAAGTTTACAATCAATATCCCTATGGCGAAGATGAGAAACTGATCTCGCGGTCGCTGTTGTATATGTTGTTGGATAAATCCAATCCAAAGGATGTTCCCACAAACGGCATTTATATTCAGCCTGACTTGTCTGCATATTCTGCTTTCGATTTTACCTCGGCCCAAGCCTTGATTGACAGCGGGTATCAGCAAACAATGAAACAGATGCCGGAGATAAAATTGAAAATTGCAAAAAGAGTGGCCTGTGAGGAGGTGGCAGCCAGACGCAATGCGTTCAATCGAAAGACGCCACCCATAGTGGTGCAAGACATCCAACTCGAAGGATTCAGGCGCGGACAGAAGCTTTACATCAACAAGTTTTTCAAAAGCGGTAAACGCCCCCTCTACTTCAACGACATCAAAACGGGATACTTCAAATTGGTGTCAGAGCCGTTTTTCAACAGTGTGTATCCTAGCTTTGGCTTTGATACGGCACGTAAGAATTTTAACTTCAGGCTAAGCCGCAGACCCCAAAATAATTTTCAAGTTGATTTTGGAGGCATCATCGCCACACGCAGTATTTCGCATATCTTTTTAGGCATCAACTACTACAATTTTAACAGGGCGCTCGTTCGGTATTCAGCCAATTTTTTTGCGGGCAATTTTTATAAGTCGGCATTGCTCAAAGCGCGTATCGATATCCCACTGATGGGGCAGTTTTATGTAGAGCCAGAACTCATCTTCAATAATTGGAGCTTCTTACGTGGAGATGACATTATTCAAAAGATTTTCAATCCAACCGTACTTGATCGCATCGACAGGCGGTATGGCGTGAATCTTGGAATACCGGTAGGCAACCAGTTTAAACTGGTTTTTTCCGGAGCATATCTCTCCAACAATGACAAATACATCGACACCCCCGTGCTGGTTTCCACCGATACGCTAGACGCTTTGAGAGTGACCGGTTTGCATGGAAGCGTACGTTTTTCCACCAACACGCTCAACAGAAAACAGTATGCCTCTGACGGAAAAGCGTATAGTATTGGCGGTGATTGGTTTAACCTCGATGAGCAACTTACCCCGGGCACCACGTCTATTAGCCAGAGCCAGACCACGGCAGCCAGAAGTTGGGTGCAGGCGCGCATTACGTTAGAGCAATATTTTAAGAAAGGTGTGTACAGTTCGGGCTATTATTTGGACGGTGTAGTCTCCAATCAGCCTACGTTCATAAATTATTTCGGCACGATTATCTACGCACCGGCCTTTAACCCAATGCAAGACAGTCGCACATTGTTGCTCCAAAACTTCCGGGCGTTTAACTACATAGCCGGAGGGTGGCGAAATGTGGTCACCATTCGAAGGAATTTCGACTTTAGGGCAGAAGGTTATGCATTCAAACCATTCAGCGTTATCAAAGATGTAAATCAGAGGGCGATTCTTGATGAAGATATCACCAGGGTGTACTTTGCAGGCATGGCCAGTCTGGTAATGCATAGCACTATTGGCCCAATTAGCCTGAGCCTGAATTACTATGACGACCGCAACCGGCAGTGGGGCGTATTATTGCATGCCGGTTTTCTGTTATTTAACAAAACATCGATGGATCACTGAAGCAGCAGATTTTACAGTATAATCCCGTATTTGACTAGTAAGACCGGCTGTTTTTTGATTTTTTATCGCTAAATTTACTCATTAACATCGGGCATTGGGTTTCCTTCGCCCTGACACTTACCTGGTTACCTCTATGAACAAAAGGTTTTGTCTAATTTTTGCCATGCTAGCGCTGGTTGCATCCGTTTGCGGTCAGACAGTGCAGTGGGCATCAAAAGTCATCGATTTTTCGTCTGAGCTAACTCCGGTCCAGTATTCGGCCGAGCAGATTCTCGGCAAACCCAACGTGCTGCCCGCAGTGGGGCAAAGCCCCAACGCATGGACGCCCGACCGCCCGAAAAGAAAGGAATGGATTAAACTTGGTTTTGAAATTCCGTTCCAAATTCAACAGGTAGCCATAGCAGAATCATACAACCCGGGTGCACTCTATCGGGTTTTGGCGTATGATGAATCCGGTAAGGAGTACGTATTACAAACCATCAATCCACAGGTTATTCCAATCAAAGGTTGGATGCGCAGGATCTTTGTAGAGAAAACAACCTATAAGGTGGCAGCACTCAAATTGGAATTTGATGGCGCTCCACTCCCCGATTACTTTTCGATTGATGCCGTGGCCATTACCGATTCACCCTTGCCGATCACAGCCATCGCGAACGTCTCTGAATTGATTGCAAAAGGGTTGGTCACCGACAGATTGGATGAAAATGTCAATAGCAACGTGAACGACTACAATGCAATTCTGTCGCCCGATGGCAAAACGCTGTACTTCAGCAGGGCCAATCATCCCGGCAATATCGGGGGTGTCAACGACAAGGAAGACATCTGGTATTCTACGCTAGATGCTAACGGTAAGTGGACGTTGGCGCAGAATATGGGCCCAAAATTCAACAATGAGCACCCGAATTTCGTCAATGCCATTAACTCGGTTACCCCTGATGGCAGAGCGGCTGTGATGGTTCTGGGTAATCAATATGTGGATGGAGGCAAGAAGATGCTTGCAGGTATGTCCATCAGCAACTATGTGAATGGCGAGTGGACGGCACCGAAGCCGGTAAAAATTGAGAAGGATTACAACTTTAATGAGAAGTCGCATTACTTTTTGGCCAACTCCAGGCGTGCATTGCTCATGTCAGTAGAGCGAGAAGACTCTTATGGAGATCGAGACCTGTATGTGAGTTTTCCGAAAAACGACTCTACGTGGACCGAGCCTTTGAACCTGGGAAAGACCATCAATACGGCAGCCGAGGAAGCATCGCCCTTTTTGGCTGCCGATGATAAGACCCTCTATTTTTCGTCTAAGGGTTTCAGCGGCTTTGGTGGCTTGGATATTTACAGAAGTATACGGTTAGACAACACATGGACAAAATGGTCTGAACCCGAGAACCTTGGCCCCGAAATCAATTCAACATTTGACGACCTGTTCTTCAACATACCCGCAAACAGTGATTACGGGTATTTTTCCAAGGGTGTTGCCGACAACAACGCAGACATTTTCACACTCAAGCTTCCTCCTTTTATGTTGCCTGACCCGGTGGTGGTTGTAAAAGGAAAGTTGGTCGATCAAAAAACAGGGATGCCGGTGGGCTCAAAAATTGTTTTTGAAAACCTACCCCAAGGCAATGAAGTTGGCATCGCCCATTCAGACCCGGCTACAGGTGAATATGAGATTCAATTGCCGGTGGGCAAGGTGTATGGCATTCGTGCTGAGGCAACCGATTATCTCTCCACCAGCCAGAACCTGGATTTGAAGAAAATTGCCTATGGCCCTATAAAGCAAGACTTGAAACTTGCACCAGATGAGAAAGCCATTGCCGCGCGGCAGAATAACAAGCCAACGCCTGTGGATGTATCACCAATTGAGGTGACGCCAATTGCAGCCAACGCAACCATTGCGCTCAACAACCTCTTCTTCAATTTTGATAACGCCACGCTTCTGCCGGAATCGTACCCTGAACTGAACCGCATAGCGGAGCTGATGAGCCAACGCAAGGCAATGCAGGTTGAAATCAGCGGGCACACAGACCGCATAGGCACTGACGCCTACAATATGAAGCTATCGGAAAGGAGAGCGAACACGGTAACCGGGTATTTGGTTGCCAAAGGGGTAGAAGCCAGCCGCATCACTACAACGTGGTTTGGCGAAAGCAAACCTGTTGACGCTACTAATACCAAAGCCGCAAACCGTAAGAACAGACGTGTAGAGTTTAGGATCATAAAACTGCAATAAGTATGAAAGCAATCATCACCGTTGCTCTTGTATGGATTTCAATAAAAGCCACTTTTTGCCAGACAAGCGACACTTTGATTTATGCGCAGGGGAACATCGTTAATGGTGCCACCAAAGAAGCCGTGGTTGCAAAGGTTTCATATCGCAGTGAGCCCTATGGAAACATCATGGGTACTTTGAGCGGCAATTCATACAGTATTCCACTTTTTGACGGTCAACGTTATTCGATTACTGTGGAAGCACCGGGATTTGCACCTGCAAAGCTTTTGCTCGATCCGGCTAATGCAGTAGATCGCAAAGTGATCCAACACGTTGAACTTGGATTGCCGGCACCTGTTGAGAAGAAAGTTGAAACAAACTACTCGGTGGGAAAGTCTTTGACACTCCAAAACTTAATTTTCAGTTCGGGCACAGCGACCATCACCAAAGAGTCGTATCCCGAGTTGGATGAATTGGCAAAAATGCTCCGCACAAATTCCAACATGATCATTTTATTGGAGGGCCATACCGATATAGTAGGCGACCCAAAGAAGAACATGAAGCTTTCCCAAGACCGGGTAGACGAGGTGACAAAATACCTCGTTTTCAAAGGTGCGCGTAAATCACAGATTCAGACCAAAGCCTTTGGCGGAACCATGCCTATCAGCAGAGAAAAAACCGAGGCAGCTGCCAAGCTCAACAGACGGGTAGTACTCAAAATCCTTCGAAACTAAACTTTACCGCACTGCGACCACAGGACTTCTGAAACCAGCAAGTTTCATCAGCAGTATGTATTTTTCCTTCTCAGACAGAATGCTTGTCATCGTTGCTTCAATGGCCAGTTCGGCCAGCTCGCGAATGCGGGAGTTATCATAGTTTTGTTTTGCAAGTTCCAGCTGGTCTACACAAATCGCCAATTGGTGGCTGTTAAATGCTACCACCGCCCGATTAAAATGCAGCAGGCCCTTTAGTTGCACAGGCGCCACCGTGCGGAACAGGTGGTGCTTAAAGCGATAAAAATTAGATCCCGAAGCATCGGGTGACAGCAAGTTTTGCTTGTAATGAGCAAGTGACGCATTGATTTCAGACCGATGTGTTTTCAACCCGAATAGGCGGTCGGTGGTCTCAAGGAGGTACCTCTGCTGCTCGCCCTCAACAATCAAAAAAATGTGGTAGTTCGTTTCGATGATTTGATGGGGTATGTCCAGTTCCTCTAAAACCATGTTGAAAATGGCAGTGCCGGTGAGGCAATCATAGGTGCCCGTTTCAAAAGGCTCATTGATTTGAACATAAGGCTTGTAGGAGCGCAAAAATTCAGCATGCACACTTTTTACCAAGCGGTTCAAAAAATGGACTTCTGATTTCGCATTTTTCTTCTTTTGCCGTTGTGCAGATACAAAATCGGCCAAGCGAGCTTGTGCCACCTGACGGGAGGACGCAGACGGAACTGATGCGTAGAGGTTATCCAACGCAGCATTTTGCCCCAAGCTGCTGGCGGCAAAAGCAAAAAATAACGCAGTTAGATTGAACTTCATGTTACGAGTATGTTACCAATGATAACATAAACTTAACAATTCGGTAACATTGAGCAAAATTTAATTCTGACTTTTTTGAGCCTACCTCGAAAATATCGATAAATTGGGCATTATTGCCACTTCTTATGTTTATTGATACGCAAGCTGAATCCTCTTTGGCCAAGGTCTTTCACCGTCAGAAACGCAAGTCTCTTGAGTTAAGGGGTAAAACTGTCAAAGAGCGAAAGAAGCTGCTCACCCGGTTTGCCGACTTCATTTTGAAAAACAGGGAGCGCATTGGAAAAGCGCTGTACGCGGATTTCAAAAAACCCTTTACCGAAGTTGATATTACGGAGATTTATCCTATTTTAAATGAAATCCGGCACACAGTAGCCCACTTGAGCGAGTGGTGTGCCCCGCAAAAAGTTGATGCACCCATCACTTACTTCGGATCGCGTTCGTGGGTGGCAGTGGAACCCAAAGGTGTCTGCCTTATTATTGCCCCCTGGAATTATCCATTCAGTTTATGTTTTGTGCCATTGGTTTCTTGCCTGGCGGCTGGCAACACTGCCGTCATCAAGCCCTCTGAGATGACGCCCCATACATCAGCGTTGATCAAGGAAATGACCGCGGAATTCTTTGATCCACAGGTGGTAACAGTGATAGAAGGCGGAGCGGAGGTATCACAGCAATTACTGGAATTGCCCTTTGACCATGTATTTTTTACGGGCAGCCCCGCTGTTGGTAAGCTGGTGATGCGGGCAGCATCAGCACATCTTACATCGGTTACGCTGGAGTTGGGCGGAAAGTCGCCAACGGTAATTGATGAATCGGCTCACCTTGCGGATACTGCCGAGCGAATTGCTTTCGGTAAGTTTTTAAATAACGGCCAAACATGCATCGCACCCGATTATGTGCTGGTTCACGAGCGCGTGATGGACAATTTCATCACCGCCCTCAAAGCACAAGTTTTGAAAATGTTTGGAGAGGGCGGTCAGATCAATGAACAATCTGCCGGCTACGGTCGCATTGTCAACAGTAAGCACTACGAGCGCCTGATTGGTTTAGTCGAAGATGCAGTACTTCGTGGCGCGGAATTTAAGCTGGGTGGTGCAATGAACGCTCACACCAACTTTATCCATCCGGTCATATTGACCAACGTGAGCATGGATAGCAGGATCATGCACGAAGAGATATTCGGCCCGGTGCTGCCCATCATCCCGTACCAAAATGAAGCCGAGGTGGTGCAGTTGATCAACAGCAAGCCCAAGCCTTTGGCGTTGTACGTGTTCAGCAACCGCAGGTTGTTTATCCAAAACTTATTGTCATCTACTTCGGCCGGCACGGCCTGCATCAATGAGTGTGTTGTGCAGTTTGCTCATGCAAACCTGCCGTTTGGCGGTGTGAACAACAGCGGCATCGGCAAATCGCACGGGTATTATGGTTTTATGGAGTTCTCAAACCAGAAGTCAATTCTCAAGCAAATGAACTATTTCTCATCTACCAGCCTGCTCTATCCGCCCTTCACCGGCAAGGTTAAAAAGTTGGTTGGCCTGATGTTAAAGTACTTTTGACGATGACAAAGCAAGGCAGAAACTACCCGTTTGCAAATGTTTTGCACCAGGTTTGAACGACTTGAAAACGGCAGAGGTGCTGCATCAGGCTACAGGCATCATGTGGTTGTAAGCAAACTCCAGTGTGACCATCATTCTTAAGACTTTGTTTTTCATGCGATCGCCACTTTACCCAACCCCCCAAAAGTGATACTAATTACAAATCGCGCAATCATCCTGCTACTCACACCATCAAAACCCTAGTTCTGCGTGAGTTTCTGTCGATCGAAGTTGAAATGGGTTCTCGCTGCCATGTCCTTTGTGTATGCCGTATTGGTGTTGGTTTTGGGCTTGGCGTGGTATAAAGGGCAAATGATTGAGCCTTTCCATTTCTTTAACGATCTGCCCGAGTGGAAACAGCTTGACAAA